>CAZNKA010000007.1:0-21036 GCA_964573495.1 uncultured Acidiphilium sp.
CTCAAAACGGCAAGACTTTTGGTATTTTGTAAGGACAAAGGACATACGATTTGAATTGATTATGTAGTCGAGCAAGGAACATAAAAATATACGGAAGTCAACGACCTATAAAAAAATTCATTATGTAAAAAATAAACATTTACGATTTTGCAGTAAAAAATATCAATTTTGCTATTGAAATAGTTAATCCGATTTGTTATAATTTAAGCGAAAAATCATGTAAGGTTTTTTTATGTCGCATTAAAACGGCGAACGGAAGTTTATTAGCGAAATAAAGATTTTTAATACGGCAAATTATAGAATTAAGCTTTTTACGAAAAAATGGATGATAAAAAAGCAAAAAAAATATACACGGTTTCTTTAATAGGACTCGGGTTTCGCGGCGGAAAAACTTACGCGAAGTATTTTGCCGAGCATGATTCGTGTTTTCGCGTCGAGTGCGTTTGCGATATCGACGAAAAGAGAGCAAACGAATACGGCGATAATTTCGGCATAAAAAGCGACTGCCGCTTTACTTCCGACGACGAGTTTTTTAAAACTAAGCGAAGCGACGTTTTAATAGTTTCTACGCCCGAAAAAACACATAACAGAATTGCAAAAAAAGCCATCGAATTGGGTTATAACATTTTTTTGGAAATTCCCATTTCGGACGATCCCGACGAGCTTCGAGAATTGACGGCATCTCTTTCTTTATACGATAAAGTGGTGCGCGTTGCATACGTGTTGCGCTACGACGCGATGATTTGCAAACTAAAAGAGATAATCGAAAGCGGCGGCATAGGCAAGCTTGTTTCTTTGGATTATACCGAAAACGTGGTTTTTTGGCATGATGCTCACTCCTTCGTAAGAGGAAATTGGAACAATACGGAAAAAGCGATGCCGATGATTCTTTTAAAATGTTGCCACGATTTCGACATTATTTCGTATCTTATCGGCGAAGAATGCGGAAGCGTATCTTCTTTGGGCAGTTTGTTTTGGTTTAAAAAAGAAAATCAGCCATCGGGCGCGGCAGATAGATGTACGGACTGCAAATATGTCGATTCCTGCGTTTACAGCGCGAAAAAAATATATATAGATATGTGGAAAAGCTACGGTTTGCCCGCAAGCGCCGCTCCGATGAATATAATAACGGGCGAATATCCGCTTACGGACGCTGCTTTGACCGAAGCCATAAAAACCGGAGATTACGGAAGATGCGTTTTTTGTTGCGATAACGACGTCGTCGATAATCAGACCGTAATAATGCAATTCAAAAACGGGACTACCGCTACTTTAAAAATGGAAGCCTTTGTTAAAGACGGCGGCAGAGATATAAGAATATTCGGAACGGAGGGTGAAATAGAGCTTTCCGAGCGAATGGATACGCTTATTCATAAAAGATATTTCGGGAAAGACGACGTTTATAAACTTTCCGAAATCGGGCACAAAAATGCTTATCTCGATGCGGATACTAAAATGTTCGAAGATTTTTTATCCGAAGTAAAGCAAAACGAGCGTCGCGAAAAAGCCGAGCCCTCGAACAACGGCGAGTTTATGGAAAGCCATTTTATCGCGCTTGCCGCCGAGGAATCGAGAAGAAACGGCGGTTCTGCCGTAGACCTTTTTAAATTCAGAACGGGCAGTAGTTTGCTTAAAAACATTATCGGATATATAGATCTGCACTTCACGGAAAAATTGACTTTATCGAAGCTCGCCCGAGAAATGGGGTATACTTCCGGATATTGTTCGAACGTGTTGAGACGAGCCACGGGCGAAAGCTTTAACGATTATTTGAACCGAAAAAGAATACAAAAGGTTCAAGAACTTCTGGCAGACAAAACCAATAAAAAAAACTTGCAAGAAGTTTTATTCGAGTGTGGGTTCGAATATTCTTCCACTTATTACAGACAAAAAAACAAAATAAAATTTTTAAAAGAAAACAAAAGAGATAAATAGTGAAAAGTAGCATGGAAAACGGATTTTTAAATTGTTTGCGCATACAAATCGTTCCTAATCATTATGAAGAAGAGCGAATCGCAAGCATTGCGGATTTTTGCGAAAAATACGGATTTCGCAATGTGATGTTGTTTATAAACGCGGAAGAATATAACATCGGGCATATGACGATTCAAGAGGCTAAGCCTTGGCTCGCTGCAATGAAAAGGGCAAAAAAAGTTCTTGCGGCTCGCGGAATTTCCGTAAGCTTGAATCCTTGGATAGAAATAGGGCATCTCGATAGGAATCGCCCTTTAAAACCCGACCAGAAATTTATGACGATGGTCGATTACGACGGCAATCGAAGCGAAACCGTGGTTTGCCCGTATTGCAAAAATTGGCGCGAGTATTTTTCGGAATTCTATACATATTTACTAAAAGAAATACAACCCGATGCCGTTTGGGTAGAGGACGATTTCAGACTGCACAATCACGGAGCGTTGCATTACGGCGGTTGCTTTTGCGAAGAACATATGAATAGATATAACGAAAAGCTCGACACGAACTATTCGCGCGAAGAATTCGTAGGTTTGCTTTTCGGAAAGAACGGAAAAAAGGGCGATAAAAAAGTTCGTAAGGCTTGGCTCGACGTCAACCGCGAATGCATGACCGAATTAGCCGAATTTATAGGGAAAACCGTAAAAAACGCAACGGGATGCAAGGTAGGACTTATGTCTTCGGTGCATATGTGGCATGCGACTGAAGGTCGCGACTGGAGTGCCGTTCATAAAGGATTGGCTCAGGGCGGCGAGATGATAAATCGCTTGCATTTGCCTTGTTACGACGAAATATCGTCTAAAGACTACTATTATAAATTCAATTTGATTCCGTATATTTGCCGCGCGTTTTTGCCGAAAAAATGCCATGTGTTGCCGGAACTCGAAAACGGCGCGTTCAGTACTTTCACGAAAGACGCAAAATTTTTGCAGTTCCAGTTAGAGTCTGCGATTCCGCTTTGCATTGACGGGATGACCTACGATATATTCGACTTCGTCGGGAACGGTGCGATCGATTCGTTCGGCTACGGGCAAGCGGTTAAAGAAATAGAACCTTATTTAAATGCGATTAAACGGCTTTTCTTAAAATACGAAAAGCTCGAAGGCATAGTTTGTCCGATTGACGAAAAAAGCGTTTATAACAGAAAAAACGTTAGCGGATTATGGGACCTTTTTCCCGACGAACATTATTTTTACGCATATTTGAACGCCGTCGGTTTTTCTACGAAAATAACTAAAGCGAAAAGGTTTAAAGGCAAAACGGTTGCCCTTTCGAACGGCGCGGTCAATAATTTTTCGAACGCACAATTAATCGACTTGTTTAAAAACAACTTCGTGATAGCGGAAGGCGGTGCGGTAATCAATCTTATCGAGCGTAATTTGGGTTATTTAATTAAAGCCGACTCGTTTAAGCTCGAATACGAGGGCGCGAACAGCTATGAACAAATACGCGGAGATAAAACGATTAACGGAATGCACGGCTATAGAGCCACGATGTTCTGCAAAGCGGGTAATTATGTCAATTTGAACTATGCGGAGAAAGTTAATGCGCTTTCGGACGTTTACGATTATAAAAATGAACGCGTAGGTTACGGCGTCGTTAGCGAAAACAACTTCTTGGTGTTGCCATTCGTTATCAATCAATTGCTTTGGGAACAGTTCAACGATTTAAGAACCGCGATGCTTAGGGAAGTCGTCGAACAAAAAACTTCGGATTTGGTTTCTACCGGTCGCGCGGGTTTGTATGCTTATTTGTTTAAACGAGATAACGAGTGCGTTATCGTTTTGACAAACAGTACCGTAGGCGACGTTAAAAACGTAAACTTGCGTTTAAACGGAGTTAATTGCGGCGAGATTAAGCGCGTATCGCGTGCGGACGGCAAACATGAAAACGTAACGTTTGAAAAAAACGGGAACAACGTGTCATTGCAGATAGAAATAAAAGCCATGACTACTTGTACTTTGATTGTTCGCTGACGGCGTAGAATTTTATCGAGATAATTTAATTAATTTTAGAAGGTAATAAAAATGGCAGAAAATAAAATTTTAAACATAGCCGTTATCGGCTTAGGAGCAAGGGGCGGATACGCTTACGGGTTGTATATGCTCGAACACAAAGAAAAATTTCATATAAGAGCCCTTTGCGACGTAGACCCCGTTCGTTTAAAAAAATGGGGCGATATAATGGGCGTTCCCGAAGAAAACAGATTTTTATCCGAAGACGAGTTTTTTAAAGAAAAACGCGCGGATCTTATTTTGGTTTCTACGATGGACCGTTTACACGTTCGCCAAGCCAACAAAGCTTTGGATTTAGGTTATAACGTGCTGTTGGAAAAACCGATAAGCGACGATGCTGACGAGCTTCGTTCTTTGGTCGAACACTCAAAAAGAGCGAATCGTATAGTTATGGTTTGCCATGTCTTGCGCTATACCGTTTGGATAAAAAAATGCAAAGAGATTATCGATAGCGGCGAAATCGGCGAACTCGTTTCGATCGATTCTACAGAAAACGTGGTTTATTGGCATGAAGCACATTCGTTCGTTCGTGGAAATTGGCGTAAGCGTTCGGAGTGTGTTCCCATGATTATGGCAAAATGCTGCCACGATCTCGATTTGATTCAATATTTTGCCGGCAGTAAATGCAAATGCGTTTCTTCCATGGGCGACCTCCGCTATTTTAAAAAGGAAAATCAACCCGAGGGTGCTGCGGACCGTTGTACCAAGTGCAAATACATAGATTCTTGCGTATACAGCGCGAAAAACGTTTATATAAAAGAATGGCACAGGCAGGGCGACGCGCAGGTCTTTCCGTTTACGCTTATAACAGACGTTTATCCCGTTACCGAAGACGCATTATGGAAAGCTATAGACGAGGGCAGATACGGCAGATGCGCGTTCTGTTGCGATAACGACGTAGTGGATAATCAAACGGTTATAATGACGTTTGAAAACAAAGTAACCGCCACTTTAAAAATGGAGGCGTTTTGTAGGGACGGCGGCAGAGATATGACCTTTTTCGGAACTCAGGGCGAGTTGCAGTTAAGGGAAAGCGCGGATACCATAACTTTAAAGGAATTCGACGGCACCACTAAGGTTTGGAAATTGAGCGAGCTTACCGACGACCTCGAAGGGCATGGCGGCGGTGATCACAGAATGTTGGATAAAGTTTACGAAGTAATGGCACTTAACGATTCCGACGCCGATACGTCGATTGAAAAATCGGTTGAAAGCCATTATATGGCTTTGGCTGCGGAAGAATCGAGATTGAGCGACGGTAAACTTATTTATATAGAAAAATATAGATAAAGCGATAAAACGTTTTATCCGAAAAAAAATAAAAAGGGGTAAAAAAAATGAAAAAAACAAGCAGGCTTTTATCGATTTTTGCTCTTGTCGGCGTAATGTTTTTGTCGTTATCCTTCGGAATTGCGTCGGTTAAGGCTCAAGAGAACGCGTCCGAAGATACGACCGTCGCAACGACGATGACCGAAAAGGGCACGGTAAAAATATCGGACCACTTGGATTATGCGTTTGCCGATTACGGCTATTTTTATTTAAACCTTGTCGGTAGCGACTATCCCGAAGGAAGCGCGTATGCCAATGTTTTAACGACCGATTGCAAGTTAGACGAGTTAAATATTCTAGATAATATTTTAATAAACGGAAGCGAGCTGAGCGAATATTCTTCGGATATAGCAAGTTTCGATTTTAAAATCAATCAAAGACAACGCTATAAAACGATAGGTTTTACGGTTCCGGGTATTTCCAACGTAAAAAACATAATTACGTTCGAGGTTAAAAAAGGTTGCCGTATTCCCGCTTACAACGACGGGACTTTGGGTGAAAAATATTTCACTTTATCGGAGCGCTATTATTACATTAACGAAGATTTACAAACGGGTTATGAAATTCCGGACGATGCGGTAACCATAACCGAAAAACAAGCCTCGATAGTTTACGACATTAAATTCAATTTCTTTTTAAGCGAATCGCCGAAGGGAAAAGAGGTAGATACTTCTCATATTTTGTTTAACGAAAAAACGCTTGACGAAGTAAATGCGGAAAAGAGCTATATTACGGCTAAATGGGCGAACGACACAAGGTTGACGCTTAGCGTAACGGTTAAAAAAGCTTGTCCCGATTTAAAAAATTCGAAGTACAGATACGTTCAAAACTATTTTGCGCTCATGCAAGGAATGGCTTTACCCGAAAACAATTCGTTAAAGCGTTCTTACAGATTATGCGTTTATGACGACGAAGTGGTAACCGAACTTTATAAAAAAGACGATCCGAATCGTTTTTCGACAAATCAAATAAGCGGCATCACCTTCGATTTAGACGACGGAACTTCTAACGTAGCCGCGCTTATCAAGGTTACGTTTGCTTCTGCCATTTCAAACGAAAACATTCCCGCGGAGGGCGATTATTTTATTGCCAGCAGCGAAAAATATAAAGAGCAAACGTGGCACGATAAAAAAGTTTGGTCTAAGCACGTATATCGCGCGTTTATGCACGACGGGTTTAAAAGCTCGCTTATGGATAACGTTTTGATTAACGGATTAAGCATAGCTCAATGGTGCGCTATAGCGGATCCCGCGTCCACCGCGAAAGATTACGCCGTTGCCGTTCACTACGGAGAATACGGCGGCAAGGTTATGAGTATTCATTTTACGGCTCATTCCACGTTAACAAAAAAAGCGTTGGTCGATTCTTATAACGACGGTAGCTTGTCCGTGGATTTTAAGCCGGGGTTAAAGTTCGTGACGGGCGGAATGGTGAAAACGGAACAAAAATTCGTGTTCAGAAAATCTACCGAAAGTTTTGTTCCCGCAACGCTCGAAGAGTTTTCCGTATATTATAACGGCAGTAAGATCGAAAACGGAGCTACGATAGAAGGCTACGGATTAATCGATAAAAACAGCCTTTACATTCCCAACGACGGAAATCAATATTACGTTTCTTTCGATACCAAGAAAAACGGAACGACCGAGGTAACGATTTATCTCAATCGCGAATCTGTGTTTTTCTTTACGATTAAAAAAACCGACTGATTGTGTTTAAACTTTTTAGGTGAGGAGGATTCTTATGAAGAAAAACAAAATTATCGCACTTCTTTTATGCGGCGCGTTAACGTTATCCGCAACCGCTTGTTGGTCGCAAGGGACCGGAACGAATAGCGGAAATTCAGGCGGTTCCTTAGATTCGTACGTCTATACGAAAACTAGCGACGAATTAACCGTTTTTGAAACTTCGGATGCGGAAATGAATAAGTTTTTAAACGAATTTTTCAAACGGCACGTAGGTTATGTGGACGAAAACGGCGTAGATTATTCGGTTAATACGTTAAAACCCGGGCTTTCCACCACGAATATGTTCTATCAGGAATGGATGTCCGCATCGCTGTTTTGGTTTAACTCGTTCGACGGATTGGAAACGGATCGCTATACCGCTCAAAAAAATCGCGTGGCGTCTATTCCCGTAGACGATTACGGCTACGTTTGGTGCGACGACGACGTTATAAGAACGGATATGGGCGAAGAATACGACGGATATCACCGTATGGGGTGGCCTTTCCCGAGCTCTAAAAACTCGGGCGGATATTCGCATTCATGGTTGTTTAACGGAAACGAAGAACCTGAATGGACGACTAATTTTTCGTCGAGTTTATCTGAACGACAAGGTCTTTTATACGGTTCGTTTACGGATTTAAATTCAATCGAATTCACTTCGGAATTGATGACGGGGGATACCAGTCTTTGCACTTGGTTTGTTCCTTATCTCGAATTGGACCTTCGTATGTTCGTGAATAATTACGAAGATATCGATGACGTATACGTTTGGTTTACTACTTCCAGAAACGAAGACTTCAGTGAAGAAAAATGCGTTGCCGCAAAAGACATAGCGGCGATAAACTACGATTTTTGCTCGGATTATCAACATTTGTTGTACTTCCCGATGTATGCGCATCCCGCATGGAACAGCGCTTCGTGGAACGGGGAAAAAGGCACTAACGTATATCGCTTAAAAGTCGAAATACGTTGCAAAGAAGGCAAAACTTTATCCGGTGATTGCGGCTTGGCTTCCGTTCGTTCCGATTACGATACGCGCCATGTGAACAACAACGGGATTTTGCTTGCCGCGCTCAAAAACGATTACGAATTTACGGGCGATATCGAATATTTGAAGCAAAATATCACCAGAGCGAGAAAAGCTTTAAATTTCTATATGCAAATGTACAATAAAGACAGGCATCTCGTTTATTCTTCGTATATGATAGGGCACAACGGCGACAAGCGCTCGGATAATAATGCGATAAAAGGTGCTTCTGCTCTCGGAAACGGATATTGGGACGCTTCTTATATGCCCGAATACGATTTTCAAACGAACTATAATTTCTATAAAGGGCTTGTAAGCATGGCTTATATAGAAAAAATAGCTGAGGAAAACGATTTCGGCATAGATAAATCGCTTGCAACGATAAAAACTGCAGATAAAAGCTGTGTTTTCGGCTCTGCGGAATACAATTACGATTCGCAAAGCTTAACGAAAATAGCCGAAGACGTACTTGCCGCGTTGAGGGCGGATTGCAACGATGCTTCGATGACCGGTTTTTGGAATACCGAAACAGGGCGCTTCGTTGCCGGCTACGATATAAACACCGGTATTTTATACGATTACGGCTATACCGCTTATAACATGGAAGCCTTGTATCTCGGTATTCCGACCGAAAAACAAAAACAATCCATAATGGATTGGATTTCGGGGCGCAGAATAGTAGAAAGCGATAAAAAGGACCAAAAAGGGCAAGGTAACGGAATGGCAGCCGACACCGGAATAGGCGGTTCTACCGGTGAAGATTTATACTATTTCGGTTTCGCTCCTAGAACCAACACGGTGAACAAAACGACGCCTACGTTATATAACGGCACGATAGAAGTCGACAGAGGGAATCAAGACGTGTACGGATTAAGCGAAGTGCAGTTCGGCGGCGCTATGCTTTGGACTTCGTTTTACGATATCATGTCGCGTATTTCGACATACGGCGCGAACGACGCGTATAGTCGTTTAGACGCGATTAAAAAATGGTTTAACACTATTTTAGATTATCACGTTTCCGACGAACACGAATTGTTCAGAAGTCGCGGCGACTCTAAATATTATTCGTATTTCTATTACGATTATTACTACAATAAATCGAATTTGCTTTTGCAGGGCGGCCGTTACGGCAACTCTAAAAAAGGCGGTAACGCGATGGGTGTTATGGGGGTAGACAGCGAGTTCGTAGAATCGTTCCTCGTTATGTCAGCAATTCCTTACGGATTCTTCGGATTATCCAGCAATACCGGCAAAACGCTTAACGTAGAGCCTTCGCTTCCCGATAAACTTTCTTATTGGAAAATCGAAAACCTGGCGTTTAATAAAGTAAAATACGATTTAACCATACAAAAGAATTTAGTAAGAATCGATTCCGTTCGCGGAAATTCCGAAGGCTTAAACGTGTGCGTAAAGCTTAATGCTCCTACCGATTCGCAGGCGGTTTACGTAAACGGCAAAAAAGTAACGAATTATAGTTCAAGCGGCGGAAAAATCAGCGTAACCGTTCCGTTGAAAAATACTATAATCGAAATAAAATGATAATAGGAGAAAATGAATTATGAAACTTAAAAAAGCATTAATTACCGGTCTTTGCGGCGTTATGGCATTCGGTTGCATCGCTTGCGGCTCAAACGGAGACGACCCTACCGGCGGTAGCGGCAACAAAGATAAGTATACTATCACCGTAGCCGCGCAGGAAGAAGACGGCGAACAAGCCATTTTGTTAAAACTCAAAGAAGAATATGAAAAAACTCACTCCGACGTGAATATCGTAATTCGCGATTTCGCCGGGCAAACTTATTCGCAGATTATGCAAACATGGTCTAAAGATAAAGAGCAATTGCCCATGATAAGCTGGATGGATGACCGCGATTTTGCCGCTTACGCTAAAGGCGGATATTACGTAGACCTTCGCAAACATTACGAAGATGATATAGCTACTTCTTACGATAAGTATTATCAAACGATGTTAGACAGTGCGGCTTATAACGGCGAATATCGTCCCACCACTACTTATAGCGGAACCGTAGAAGGAAAAACCGCAAGCGACGATGCGCAATACGGCTTATATTTCGCTCCGCGCGATTATAACGAAATAGCAATCGTTTACAACAAAACCAAATTCGCTCAATATCACATAGATATTCCCGAAGAATGGAACTGGGAAAGCTTTATACAATTGTTGCACGCCGCGGGCGAAAATATTTTAAAATATAATTCCGATCGCAGTGCGTTGAACGAGCGCGTTATTTATTTGCACAATTCTTACGAGCCCGTATACACCTCCGTTTTCGAAGAATTGGGTTCGGACGGGCTTATTAAAGACGGACAAATCAACATCGGTTCGGACAAAAATAAAGAAATTTACACTTATTTATACGATAACGTTTTCAATTGGACTTCTACGGTCGAAACCGATGACGGTAAGCGCGAAGTTAAAAACATTTCCGCAGACACTAACGCGGAAAGCAACTTCTACAGCGGTCTCACTTTAATGACGGTTTGTCCGCGTCCTACGCTTTATTCCATTTGGAATAAATTAAAAACCGCAGGTTATGAAGTAGACGTTCTTTCTTTCCCCACTAAAAAAATAGCGGCGGGTTGCTCGGGTTACGGAATAACCAAACAATGGGCTTCAAAAACTCAAACCGTTAACGGCGTAACCAAAACCAACGAAGACCTTTGCTGGGATTTCATTAAATACGTTATTACCGAAGGCGGACAAGAAGCTGCCGGGACGACGGGCGTTTCTACCCCCGTATTGAAATCGCTTAAAGACAGCGGAACCTGGCGAAAGGCATTAAGCGAAAACTTGAATCACGATGCGTTCGTAACGCCCGAAGAATTAAGCATGAAAACGTTTAACGTATTCCCCGCCGAAAGACTTATTCGCGCTAATTTAAGAAGCGATGTTACTTCTTTCTTAATCGAATTGGAAGGCAGAAACGGCGCACCCGATAAGCGCGATGCTACGATTACCAATTATATTAATTACTTCAACCAACATTTGGCTGCAGCGAAATAACGGTGAACGATGATTGAAGACGGCATAGAAAAACAAACGAATAAAAAAATACGCATTAAAAAGAAGTTAGCGTTTTTAAGCGGATATTTATACGTCGTTCCTGTTTTGGCGGGAATATTGATTTTTACGCTTACGCCGATGCTGGTTTCGTTAAAAGAAAGTTTAACCAGCTTCGATCCGACTGCTTTCGATGCTGTTGTGGAGTTCACTTTAGATAATTACAAACTTATTTTCGGTGAAGACAGAACTGCCGTTTGGCATTCGTTGCTTATAACTTTCCGCTATGCGATCGTCATGGTGCCGTTAAGCTTATGCGGCTCGTTTTTGATAGCCTTGCTTATAAGTCATTTGGCTCACGGGCAAAAAACGATGATGATATTGCTGTATCTTCCGGCGTTGATACCGGGGGTGGCGGGCACTCTTTTATGGGCGAATATCACGTCAACCGAATCTTGGGGATATATAAATCAGATTTTAGATTTGTTCGGAATAGAGCCTTATACGTTCTATTCCGTTCCCGAAACGGTTTTCCCGACGATTATTCTTTTAAGTCTTAACGGTTGGGGACCTGCTTCCATTATGTGGACGGCGCAAATTCGCAATATTCCGAAAGAGCTTTACGAGGCGGCGGAAATAGACGGGGCGGGGCACGTAGCCAAGCTTATACATATCACCGTGCCTATGTGCACTTCGATGCTGTTCTATTTGTTAATAACGAATATAATCGGTGCGTTACAGGTTTTCGGAGGATATTACCCGTTAATAGCGCAATATCCCGAATCTTCGCATGAATTCAATTTTATAGTAGTAAAGATTTATCGCGAAATTTATTCGTCTTACGGAACGTCTTATGCGTGCGCGCTTTCGTGGTTGCTTTTCGTAATAATCGGAATTTTAACCATGTTTGTGTTCAAAACGAGCAAATGGGTTTATTACGGGGAGGAAAAGTGATTTATGCAAACAAAATGCGTTAACGAAACGGAATACGGTGTTCGCACTAAGCGTAAGGAGCGAATTAAAGAAACTTCATTGAACGTTGCTACCTGGGTTATTTTGAGTATTTTCGTCGTAATAGCGTTATTCCCGATTTACTTTATGTTACTGCTTTCGATAACTTCGAATAAAGAACTTTTAGGGACGCCCGCGTTATATCCGAAATCGATTTCTTTCGAGCCGTATAAATACTTTTTCAAAGCCGAGTATCTTTTTGGATACAAAGATAGTTTGTTGGGGTGGAGAAACGGATATTTGTTAAATTCGCTTATCGTATGCGCGGCTAACGTTTTCGGCGTTGTTTTAACGGCGTCGTTAACGGCTTACGGAATAACGAAAGTTTCGATAAAGGGCAAGGACGTAATCTTTTTTATAATTCTTTCCACGGTATTGTTGCCCGGAACGGTTACTTCCATTCCGCTGTATATAGTTTATAACAAGATGGGCTGGAACGGAACGTTGCTTCCGTTAACCGTTCCCATATGGTTCGGCGGCGGCGCGATGAATATCTTCTTAATAAGGCAATTTATAAAGGGCGTGCCTTCCACTTACAGCGAAGCCGCTATATTAGACGGTTGTTCTACGTTCGGAATATATTGGAAAATAATTCTTCCCCTGATTAGGCCTATTTTGGTTTATCTTGCGGTTACCACTTTTATAGGAACGTGGAACGATTTCCAAGGTCCGCTGCTTTATTTGGGAACAAATAAGCAATATTATACTCTTTCGCTTGCGTTATATAAGGATTTTGCGGCGACGGGAAGCGGTTTTTTGGCAAACTCGCAAATGGCGGTTGGGGTTATGATGATGATTCCCTGCACGGTTTTGTTCGCGGTTTTCCAAAAAGAAATATTGGAAGGTATAGGGGCTTTCGGCGGAATAAAAGGTTAATCGATAAAATGAAGGATAATATGGATAAAAATAATTGGTTTAAAAAAGCTCAATACGGCATGATGATTCATTTCGGCTTGTATTCGGTTCTTGCGGGCGAATATAAAGGTAAACGAATGAACAACTGTATTGCCGAATGGGCTCAGTCATACTTTAAAATTCCCAACGCGGAATACGAAAAGCTGGCAAAAGCTTTTAATCCCGTATATTTTAACGCCGACGAATGGACCGATTTAGCGATAGAAGTCGGTATGAAATATATGGTTATCACGAGCAAACATCACGAAGGCTTCGCGCTTTTTAAATCCGAAGTCGATAGTTACAACGTTGTGGACGCAACGCCGTTTAAGCGCGATATTATCAAAGAACTTGCCGACTCGTGCCATAAAAAAGGTTTAAAATTCGGGCTGTATTATTCGCAAGCGCTTGATTGGCACGAACCGCACTCCGGCGGTTGGAGCGAACAAACCGAAACCGCTGCGGGTAAACCGTGGAAAAACACGTGGGACTTCCCCGACGAAAAACATGATTTCGAAATTTGTTTCAGGCGAAAAATCGTGCCGCAGGTTACCGAGATTTTAACAAAATACGGCGATATTGATTTGATCTGGTTCGATACGCCCGCGGATATATCCGCAGAGCAAAGCCGCGAGCTTTACGGTCTGGTAAAAAAATATCAGCCAAACTGCTTAATCAATTCGAGAATAGGCTATCTTCCGGGAGTAAAATTCGATTACGCATCGGCGGGCGATAACGAAATAAACGCCGAAAAAACCGAAGGTTTATTCGAAGTTCCCGCAACAATGAACGATACTTGGGGTTTTAAATATTACGACGATAATTGGAAATCGCCCGAAGAAATTTATCGAATAAAAAAGATGCTTAAACAAAAAGGCATCAACTATCTTTTAAACGTGGGGCCCGACCATTTAGGTCGCATTCCCGCGCCCGAATGCGAAATATTACGCAAAGTAAAAGCGCTTGAAGACGCCGACGTTTAATTACAAAAAAGGGGAATCAATTATGAAAAACATTAAATCGAAAAGCGTAGCTGTAGCGATGTGCCTGTTAACCGTGTTTTGTTTTAACGCATGCGGCGGAAACGGCGGTTCCGCGAATTCGAATACGCCTTCCGAACAACCCGCACACGTTTGCGAATATTCGGAAAACTGGTCTTACGACAACGGTGGACATTACAAAAAATGCGAAAGCGAATCTTGCGATAAAGTTATCGATTACAATTCGCATTATTTAAGCGACGAAACCGTAGACGAAAAAGGCTATTATTACAGCGATTGCATAATATGCGGTTTCCGCAAATATAAAACGCCCGTCGAAGGCAAGTTCGAAGTTTTATCCGTCGATGAGGTAGTTTATCCTTACGTCGATTTCGTAAAGACTTATCTTACCACGCAGGACGCAATGGTAAGCGAATATTGCAACAGCGTCAATCAAGGCGAAGCTCCCGTAATAATTCAGTGGACGAGCGACGCCGACGTGGATTATTTTAAGGTGAGCTATGCAGATAACGAAAGTTTTTCGGGCGCACTCGACTTTAAGGTAGATAAAAACGAACGGACTTATAACATATATAATCTTTATTCGAACAAGCAATATTACGTAAAAGTCGAAGAATTCCTTCTTGACGGAAGCACGAAAACGCAGAATTTGTCGTTTAAAACGGCAGACGTAGCTGCAAGGCTTATGCATATCGAAAACATCATGAACGTTCGCGATTTAGGCGGTTATAATTCGCTGCTCGGCGGAAAAATAAAGCAAGGCAATATTTATCGCGGATCTGCTTTCGAGGATATAGCTTACGATTTATCGCTTAACGAAGACGGTAAGCGCGTTCTTTCCGAAGAGATGGGTATAAAAACCGAAATCGAACTGCGTTATCAATTCGAAATTAACAGTCAAAGCGGCTCGTCCGCAACGAGAACTCAGTCTTTGATAAGCGGCGCGGCTTATAAGCTTTTACCGATCGACGTTTACGACGAGGTGTTTAAAACGGCTAACACTACGTGCCGGCAAAGTTATTTGCAAACGTTTAGCATGCTTGCCGTCGAAAGTAACTATCCGTTCTATATCCATTGCCAAAACGGTGCGGATAAAACGGGTTCGATAGCCTTCTTCATAAACGCGTTGTTGGGAGCAAGTTACGAAGACCTTCGTTACGATTACGAGCTTACTTCGTTTACGAAATGCGGGCTTCGAGGGGCGGATAGAAATCAAAACTATTCTGTTCACTTCCAGGCGATTTACAACGGACTTATGGCTTACGGCAGCGAAGGCGACAGTATTGCCGCGTGTGCGGAAAAGTTTTTAAAAACAGTAGGCATAACCGACGAGCAAATTTCCGAAATCAGAAGAATTAATCTTGTAAAATAATTAATAGGAATTCTTAAAATGATTACCACGCATGAATTAGTGCAATATATTTATCCGACGCGTGTTTGCTCGTTTAAAAATTGCGTCAACTGCGAAACGTTGCTTTCAAAAAAGCCGTTGGTTCATACATTTAACGAAACCGACCTCTGCGAGTTGAAAGCGGGCGGGTATATCGTTTTGGATTTCGGGGCAGAGTATTCGGGCGGTGCTCGCATACTCACGGCGTATCATGCAGCAAATAACAATGAATTCCCGCTCAGGTTGCGATTCGGCGAGTCGTTGGGCGAGGTAATGCAAGAGCTTGGAGAATTCGGAACTACGAACGACCATTCTTTACGCGATTTCGAAGTGCGTTTACCTATGATGTCCGACCAAACATACGGAAGCACGGGGTTTCGTTTTTTACGAATAGATAACTTATGCGAATTGTCTGTTACGATAAAATCGATTGCGGCAAGCGCGAAAACGAACAGCGCGCAAGAAGCAGGATATTTCGAGTGCGACGACGAAGAACTAAACGAAATTTTTAAAATTTCAAACAGAACGGCGCATTTGTGCGTGCAAAACGGCTTTTTAATCGACGGAATCAAACGCGACAGATTGGTTTGGTGCGGAGATATGAACGTGCAAATTCGTACGCTGCTCGATTCTTTCGGCGATTTAGACGCTATTTACGATTCTCTCGAAGCTTCGATGTATCAAACCAAGTTGCCTAATTGGATGAACGGTATTCCGTCATATTCGCTTTGGTGGCTGTTAAACGTTTACGAATTGTATGTGTTTAACGGCGGCACGTGGATAAAAAAGTTTTTGCCGTATATAGAGGCTTTAGTTTTTCAAATCGGCGATTGCGTTACCGAAGACGGCGGCATAAATTATTCACGGTTTATGCCTAACGGCTCCGAAAACGAATATTTTATCGATTGGGGCACTTACGGTTCGCCTTATCGCGAAAAAGCTTTGCGATACATGACCGCTTATACTCTCGAACGCGTTAAATTTATGCTTGGCGACGATATACGCGAAAAAATCGGTGCGATTATTAAAAAAATAAAATTGATTCCTTTACCGAAAAACGCGCCTTTCGAGCTTTTAGCCCTTCAAGCGGCATATACGGGAGACCTTGCGTATGATGCGGATGAATTGCCGCCGCAAAGCTCGACGTTTTTAAGCTATTTCGTATACAAAACGATAACGGCTTCGCACGGGGTGAATTCGGCGTTAGGCTCGCTTAAAAAATATTACGGAGCAATGCTTAAATTGGGTGCGACGACCTTTTTCGAATCTTTCGAAAACGATTGGGCAGAAGGAAAAATAGACGAATACGGGCAGGGGGAAAAATATTTTCATCAAAACTTCGGCAATCATTGTTACAAAGGTTACAGGCTTAGCCTGTGCCATGCTTGGAGCAGTGGTCCCGCTCCGTTTTTGCTCGAAGAAGTTGCGGGAATACGCCGCATAAACGAAAAAACTTATGAAATTCGTCCCGACGAGGGGTGTTTAAAATTTATAAAGGGGGGGTGTTTGACAAAATACGGCTTAATAGAAGTAGAAATTAGAAAGCAAAACAACGGAAAACGTTCCGTTCGTATTAATCATCCGAAAGAAATTTCGATACGAAGGGGATAAAAATTAAAAAACATCTTATCAGGAGGGAAAAAAGATGAAAAAATTAGTAAAAACAATTCTTTGTTCCGTTTGCGTTTTAGCGCTCGCGTTCGGAATTTACGTTATTCCGAATAATTCGCTTATCGCGAAAGCAGACGAAACTCAAACAGAAGAACCCGCCGCTTCCACAGAAGTTAACCTAATCGATAGTTTCGGCTTTAACGGCGCCGGAGTGGCTACGTTAAGCGACGGAATAATTACTGTTAACGAAGGTGCCGTAAGCGTTTTCAATTACTATAACGGCGATATTTTAAACGACGACTATACTTATATTTTAACCTATAAATTAAATATCGATACTGTCGATACGTTAGGCGTGTTTGTAGGAGAGTGGAAAAAAGTCGAATGGATTACGGCAACCGGGGAAAGGGACGTATATATCGAATTCAAAGGCAGCGAAGCCAAAAACGGCGGTTCCTATACTGTCGGTTTTCAAATTGCGAACGCACCCGCAACGTTTACCGTTTCGGACGTAAAGCTTGTTGAAAAAGCGGAAGAAAAGGTTACGGCAAGAAATTATATTAAAAACTTCGGGTTTGCAGGAAAGGAGGGCATAGCTTATTCCGGCGAAAAAAACGAGATAACAGTAACCGAAACTAAAGGTGATTTTTGGTTTTACAGCGGAGACGGCCTTTCGCAAACCGAAGATTACGTGCTTACGTTAACGGCTAAAAAAACTTCGGGCGAGGGCGGCTTTATCGTATACGTAGGCGATTGGACGAAACAAGCGAATTGGAACGAAGAATCGCAAAAAATCGAATTCTCGGGCAGTGAGGCGTATATAGCCGGAGCGTCTTCGTTCAGGGTAGGGTTTCAGGTTGCAAATGCAGATAGTACAATCGTATTTTCAGATATAAGCATAACCGTTGCGAATTGCGAACACTCGCTCGTAGAAACCGAACAATTAGACGCTACCTGCACTTCGACCGGGCACAAGGCTTATTACGTTTGCGAAAATTGCGATTTGATTTTCGAAGACGAAGAAGCCGCGAAGCCTATCGTTTATTTTAAAACTTGGCTTAAAGAAGACGGGTTATTAAAAGGCGGACACGTGCTCGAATCGGGTTATTCGTCCGACGAAACAAACCACTGGAATACGTGCGAAAACTGTGAGGAATCGGTAAATCTTTCCGCGCACGTTTACGACCAAGAAGTAGTAAACGAAAAGTATTTCGCTTGCGCCGCCACTTGCACTAAAAAGGCTACTTATTATAAAACGTGCGTTTGCGGCGCTATCGGAAGCGAAACTTTCGAAAGCGGCGATACTTTGTTGCATACTTATTCGGGCGATTGGAAAGCGGACGATGCTCAACATTGGCACGAATGCACTTGCGGAGATAAATCCGATTTGGCAAACCACGTTTTCGACCAAGAAGTCGCAGAAGAAAACTATTTGGCTTCGGCTGCCGCTTGCGGCAAAAAGGCAACTTACTATAAATCGTGCGTTTGCGGTGCTGTCGGAAGCGAAACCTTCGAAAGCGGCGACGAAGCAAGCCACGTTTATTCCGAAGAATGGGTTACGGACAATACGCAACATTGGCACGAATGCACTTGCGGAGATAAATCCGATTTGGCTGACCATGTTTACGACCAAGAAGTAGTAGACGAAAAATATTTGCTTTCTGTCGCTACTTGCACACAAAAGGCGACGTATTACAAATCGTGCGTTTGCGGCGCAATCGGCACCGATACGTTCGAAGGCGGCGAAACCGCGTCTCATACTTATTCGGACGATTGGCAAAAGAACGATACTCAACATTGGCACGAATGTTCTTGCGGAGATAAATCCGATTTGGCGGACCATGTTTACGGCGAATGGGTTGTCATCGAAAATGCAACCGAAACCGAAACCGGGCTTAAAGAAAAGGTTTGCGAATGCGGACATAAGATTACCGAGGTTATTCCCGTAATCGATAATTCGGGTTCAAATACGAGTTCGGATAACAATTCGGTTTCTTCCGGCTCCGGCTCGGGTTGCGGCTCGTCGGTCAGTGATACTGCAAGCACTATGATGGTATTATTTGTTAACGTTGCCGCGGTATTTATGAAACGAATTTTAAGAAAAAGATAAAATTTTTAACAAATAATCGTAAAAACTTTATTTAAAAAGTATCCAACACTTCAGAGTGTGCATAATGGATTTATATTCCTAAAAAAATAAGGTATAGTCAAATCAGGGCTATACCTTTTTAATTAAAAATGTAAACAGAGTCCGGAAGATTTTAATACAGAATGTAAAAAAATGATTTTTCTGCAACTGCGTAAAAAAATATAGACGCGTGCGTATATCGTTGAATGCGTAGATGATATATAACCCTGACCTTGCACAAAGAGCCATTACGTTTATCAATATGACGATAGAGGAATTATCGTGATTTAAAAATGACAAATAAAGACCTAATTTTACAAATAAAAATTTGAATTAGATATAGATATCCTATTGACATAATTGCTATCATTTGATACAATATAGAAAACAGCAGGTGATAGGTGAACTGTATGGATAAACTTATTAAAACGATAAGACAAAAAGCAGGTATGAGTCAAGAACAGTTTGCAAAAGCTCTTGGAACGACTGCTTTGTCCATTAATAGGTGGGAAAACGGAAAGACGCAGCCGAGCAAGATGGCACAAACGCAGTTGTTCGAGTTTTGGAAGAAGGATAATATGGATTTGTTTGATTATATTGCCAAACAAGTCAAACGAGATCCTGATGACGACAAATTGATTGTATATCATGGCTCGAAGAAAGGAATTTCTGGCGATATTGCACCTATAAGCAGAGAATCATGCGACTTCGGTAAAGGTTTCTATTTGGGAACAGATCCTGCACAACCTTTGACATTAATATGCGATGAAGATAAGCCGATTCTTTATACCATGAAACTTGACTTAACAGGTTTGAAGGTATTAGAAGTAGAAATGGACCTCGAATGGGCAATGTTAATTGCATATTATCGTGGATACATGGATGAAGTAAAGGGAAACGATATTTATAAAAAATACGAAAACATGGCAGACGGATACGATGTTATACTCGGATATATCGCAAACGACCGTATGTATCGTGTAATGAAGAGTTTTTTCGAAAAAGAAATAACCGACGTAGCACTTATTCATAGTCTTTCGGCATTAGACCTCGGTCGTCAATATGTTTGTAAAACTTTAAAAGCGTGCAAGCAACTTGAGATTGTTGACGAAAGAGAATTGACCTCACTTGAATTGTCGATACTTCGAGATAGGAGTATTGTAAGAAGACAAGAAGGAATAGACCTTACGGAAGAAATACTTATAAAATATCGTAGAGAAGGAAAATTTTTCGATGAAATCTTAAGAGGTATATAAAATGAGCGATAGTTTACAATCTGCGCTTTCGGATATGCAAGGTCAACTTTTCGAGATGTCTATCGAAAAGGGATTGGATAGCGAAACTTTTATAAAGGCATTTATGCTGTCGGATATTGCAAGCGATCTTGACTCGGAATTCAACCATATGCAATGGGCAGGCAAGGCGTACATTATGGAACGTATTCTTGACGAGATTAAAGAACATTTGAAGTTTGGCGGCGAGATTTTCGATAGAGAAACGATGTATTGGATGGGATATGTTTATCGTAGATGGCATTATTACACGAACGAAAACAGTAAAGAGATTTATAAACAAGCACCCGCAAAAACAATGCGAATCACTTATTTTCCGTATCATACGATGAGTGTGGAAATGGCGATAGATAGGCTTAAAGAGTCTTATAAAGAGAAACATAAGAAATAAGGGTTATAAATATAAAATCGGGAGATTTCAATATGTTATATGAATTAAGACAATATAATACGCCGTTAATCGTATGATTGACGTCGTGCTTATGCATAATATCGACGTACAAATCATTGTGCAATTTTTGCATTCGCTCGCCCATATAGCCTATCAGGAATTTCGTTTCCGATAGGGCTATGAGTTCTGCCATATCGAGCACGTTTTCTGGCGAGATTTTCTCCTTGAGA
>CAZNKA010000008.1:0-7684 GCA_964573495.1 uncultured Acidiphilium sp.
AAATGCTTCTCCGCGGGCAAAACTTGCTCGGCTACAAGCATTATTCGAACGACGTAGTAGATAAATTCGTAGAATACGCAATTAAAAACGGCGTAGACGTAATCCGCGTGTTCGACGCGCTCAACGACGTAGAAAACTTAAAAGCTCCGATGGCGGCCATTAAAAAATACGGCGGCATATGCGAAGCTACCATTTCTTATACAACCAGCCCCGTTCATACCAACGAATATTTCGTCAAGCTTGCCAAAAAACTCGAAGATATGGGCGCGGATAATATTTGCCTTAAGGATATGGCAAACCTTTTGTTGCCGTATACCGCTTACGAACTTATTTCTTCGATGAAAAAAGTTTTAAAGCCTGAAACGAAAATCCACTTGCATACGCATAACACGACGGGCACCGGCGACATGATAAACCTCAAGGCGATCGAGGCGGGGTGCGATATCGTTGACTGCGCTCTTTCTGCTTTGGGTAACGGAACTTCTCAACCCGCAACCGAACCGCTCGTGGTTACGTTGGCTGGCACCGAATACGATACCGGCATAGACGTTCAAAAGCTTATTCCCATAACCGAACACTTCAAAAAAGTTGCCGATAAGCTCGAAAACGACGGCTGGCTTAATCCCAACGTAAGAAAAGTTAACGTAAACACTTTAAAATATCAGGTTCCGGGCGGCATGCTTTCTAACCTTATGGGGCAATTAAAACAACAAGGCAAGCTCGATAAGCTCGACGAAGTTTTAGAAGAAGTTCCTAACGTTAGAAAAGATTGCGGTTATCCGCCGCTGGTTACTCCTTCCAGCCAAATAGTGGGCACGCAAGCCGTTTTAAACGTTTTAAGCGGCGAACGCTACAAAATGGTTACCAAGGAGTTTAAAAACTTATTGCTCGGCGGCTACGGGCATCTTCCCGCTCCGTGTGACGAAGCAATAGTTAAAAAATGTTGTGGGGATCAAAAGCCCGTAAAAGAAGACTTAACCGTTTCGGAATACGATAAAATCAAAGCCGAAATGAGCGAATATTACACTAAGGAAGAAGACGTTTTAACCTACGCCATGTTCCCCGAGGTTTCGGTGAACTACTTTAAATATCGCCTTGCTAAACAAAAAGGGGTAGATAAAGATATGGCTGAAGGCAATAACGGCGTTTATCCCGTTTAATCGTATGAATATACTCGTATGTAACGACGACGGCATTGACGGCGAGGGTTTAATTACTCTCGCTTTAATGCTTTTAAAAAAAGGTCATAAAATAACGATAGTCGCGCCGGACGGAAATCGCTCGGGCTATGCTCATTCGCTCACTTTTTATCGCGAATTTAAGGTGGAGCGCAGGGATATGCGCGCGGTTTTAAACGCTGACGTCGAAGCTTACGCTATAGGCGGCAGCCCCGCGGATTGCGTTAAGTTTGCCGTTCACGCATTGAATAAAAAATTCGATTTGGTGTGTTCGGGAATAAACGTCGGCTCTAATTTGGGCAGCGAAATTTTATATTCCGGCACGGTGGCTTGCGGTTTGGAATCGGGCGAGCTCGGGCTTAAATCTATAGCTTTTTCTTGCTCCGCTCACGAAAACGTAGATTTTTCGAATTGCGAAAAAAACTGCGCGGATTTATTCGAAAAGCTCGTTCCTTTAACTAGCGAAAATTACACGCTTAACGTAAACGTTCCCAATCTTCCGCCCGAAAAAATTGCGGGAATTAAAGCCGCTAAAATAGGAATTCAGCTGTATTCGGACGGCTACGTGCAAACGCGCCCGAATCATTTTATGCTTATAGGCGTTCCGCTAAAGCACGATAAAAACGACGAAGATTGCGACGTGGAATGGAATAGAAAGGGATATATAACCGTAACGCCGGTTCATCGCGACAAAACGGACGACGACGCGTTGCGCGCTTTGCGCGAGTTCGATTTTTAAGCGCGCGCATTGCTAAAAACATAAATCGATAAAAAAACAATTCGGAGTTTGCGCTATGACTCGAAACGTAGTCGTAATAGGCGGCGGAGCGGCGGGGTGTATTGCCGCGTATTTTGCAAAAAAAAGCGGAGCGAACGTTGTTTTGCTTGAAAAAAACGAAAAGCTCGGCAAAAAAATATATATCACCGGCAAGGGTAGGTGTAACGTTACCAACGACTGCGACGAAACGGAATTTTTATCTAACGTCGTTACAAATTCGCGGTTTTTAACGAGCGCGATTTACGCTTTCCCGCCCGAAAAACTTATGGTTTTTTTGCAAGAAAACGGGCTAAAAATAAAAACCGAACGCGGCAATCGCGTTTTTCCGCTTTCGGATAAATCGTCCGACGTAATCAAATGTTTGCAAAATCTTTTACAGCGCGATGGCGTGCAAATTCGCTTTAATACAAAGGTTAATTCAATCGTTTTTGCAGAAGAAAGCGGGCAAAAGCAAGTAGAAGGCGTTATCGCAAACGGCGAAAAAATTCTCGCGACCCGCGTTATAGTTTGTACAGGCGGCAAAAGTTATCCTTCTACCGGCAGCACGGGCGACGGATACGCTTTCGCTCGGGCGGCGGGTCATTCGGTTACGGCTATTCGCCCCGCGCTTTGCGGAATAGAACTTATCGGGGACGATTTTGCCGCTTTAAGCGGGCTAACGCTAAAAAATTCGGGCGTTACGCTAAAGCGCGGCGATAAAAAAATATACGAAGATTTCGGCGAACTGCTGTTTACTCATCACGGTGTTTCGGGTCCTACGATAATATCCGCGTCGAGCTATTTATCGGCGGCGGAAGTAGGCGGAAATTACTCGGGCTACAGCGTTTCGATAGACTTAAAGCCCGCGCTCGACGAAAAAACCTTAGACGCGCGCGTGCTCCGCGATTTTGCCGAGTTTAAAGGCAAGTCTTTAAAAAATTCGCTCGTAGAGCTTTTGCCTAAAAGTTTAATAGGCTTTATGATAGATTACTGCGGCTTAAACGGCGAAAAGAAAATAAGCGAAATTACCGCCTCGGAGCGTAAAAAACTGGTTACCGCGCTTAAAAATTTAACCTTCAAAGTAAAAGGTCTTCGCCCGATAGAAGAATGTATAGTAACGGGCGGCGGCGTGTGCGTTAAAGAAGTAAACCCCAAAACCATGCAAAGCAAGCTCGTCGGTGGGTTGTTTTTCGCTGGGGAAGTGCTCGATATCGACGCGTTAACGGGGGGCTTTAATTTGCAATGCGCTTTTAGCACCGGATATGCGGCGGGTATTGCCGCGGCACTATAATTTGCGGCGCGATAGGCGCTATAATTTATTGATAAAAAAACTATTTTATTGCTTAAAAACACGTATAAAGGAATATAATTATGATAAATATTGCTATAGACGGACCTTCCGGCAGCGGCAAATCCACAGTCGCGGATATAATTTCGACTCGTTTGGATATTCTTCATTTGGATACGGGGGCTATGTATCGCGCGTGCGGGCTTAAAGCTAAGCTTTCTGGCGTCGGCTGCTCGGACGAACGAGCCGTGCGCGAGTTAATCGAAAACATAAATCTCAAAGTCTTTTACGAAAACGGCGTACAGCTCACTTTTTTAGACGGGCGCGACGTTTCTAAAGATATCCGAATGAACGATATTTCTAAGCTTGCGTCCGATATATCGGCTATTCCGTGCGTGCGCGAAAAAATGGTTAAAATGCAGCGCGCCGTTGCGGAAGAAAACTCTTGCGTATTAGACGGCAGGGATATTTGTTTGCACGTTTTGCCTAACGCGAAATATAAGTTTTTTATGACCGCCACGCCCGAAATTCGCGCGGAGCGCCGCGTTAAAGAGCTTATCGAGCGCGGACAATCGGCAAATTACGAAGTTATTTTGCGCGAAATCAACGAGCGCGACTATAACGACAGCCATCGCGCGTTTTCGCCGCTCGTAAAAGCGCCGGACGCAGTGCTTATCGATACCACGAATTTAACTCGCGAACAAGCCGCTTCGGTTATCGAACGCGCCGTTTTAGCGGGTGAAAAAGCATAAATTATTGATTAAGGAGCGACGTAAATTGAGTTTTTATTCGGTTTTTCGCCCGATCGGCGGCTTTTTGATGCATGTGTTTTTTCCGTTTAAAATTTACGGAAAGGAAAATATATGCGCGGACGGCAACACCGTCGTTATATGCAATCATTTAAGCGGAATGGACGTGCCTATCGTCGGGCTCGTTTATCCCGACAAAACTTATTTTTTGGCAAAAAAAGAATGGTACGGAAATAAGTTCGTCAGTTGGTTTTTTAACAAAATGGGCGGAATTCCCGTCGATAGGGAAAACACGGATTTGCAAAGCGCCAAAGCTTGCTTGTCCGTTTTGAAAAAGGGCGGGCGTTTGTGTATTTTTCCGGAAGGAACGCGTAATAAAAACGGGACCGAGCTTCAGCCTTTCCACGCGGGCGCGGGGCTGTTCGCTTTTCGCTCAAAATCGCAAATTCAGCCAATAATTTTGCTTAACAAGCCTAAAGTATTCAGAAAAACGCGCGTTTACGTGGGTAAAACTTTCGATTTTTCGGAATATTACGATAAAAAAGGCGATTCTTCGCTTAATGAATTGCTTCTTGAAAAAATGAAAACCGAAATGCAAAGCGCGCAAAGTTTTCTGCGCGAAACGGTTGAGAAAGAGCAAATAAAAAAGGATAAAAAACGTAAAAAAACGGCTAAAAACAGCTAAAAAAAGGGCACGAAAACCTAAAATGAAAATAATAATCAGCAAGCACGGCGGGTTTTGCAAGGGCGTGTCGCGCGCGGTGGAAACAGCCGAAAAAATTTGCAAAAGCAATTTGCAAAACCAAGCGGATTGCAACCAAAAAGTGTATATTTTGGGCGAACTGATACATAACGAGGGCGTTATGTCGCGTTTAAAAAACTTAGGCGCGGCGATAGTTCATTCGCCCGAAGAAGTTTTAAGTGATTTAAACTCGTTGGAAAAAACAAAAAGCGCGCGGGTTATAATTCGTTCGCACGGCGAACCGCCCGAAACTTTCGAATATTTTAAAAATAACGGCATAATCGTGGAAGATTGCACCTGTCCTTTCGTTCGACGCACTCAAAAAATAGTAAACGAGTATCGAAGCAAGGGCTACGCTATAATAATCGTGGGCGAAAAAAATCACCCCGAAGTTATAGGCATAAACGGTTGGTGCGGCGGGAATGCCGTTATAACCGACGGAAACGAGTGCGATTTTTCGGCAATTTACGGCAAAAACGCGTGCATTGTGGCGCAAACGACCTTTTCAAACGAAAAATTTGTTGATTTTTTGCAAAAATTTCCTAAAAACAGCTTTAAAACAGTTGAAGTTTTCGATACAATTTGCTATACTACTAAAGAGCGACAGGGAGAAGCGGAACGATTGGCGAAAACCTGTGATTGTATGGTCGTAGTAGGTAGCAAGCGAAGCAGCAATACGCTCAAGCTGTTTGAAATTTGCCGAAAAGCATGCAATAACGTCATTTTGGTCGAAAAGGCCGAACAACTTGCGCAAGAAAAAATAGTATCATTTAAAAAGGTGGGGGTCGTAACCGGCGCGTCAACGTCGATCGAACGATCCATGGAGGTTTTTCTCAGTATGGAAAATAACACTGAAGCTGAAGTAATTGTAAACGAACAAGCCGAAGTAAACGATGTCGTTACCGAAGTAGTAGCGGCTGAACCCGCAGTAAGCGAACCCGTAGAGGACGTTAAGCCCATGAGCGAGATGGAAGCTGCCGTCGCTAAGATGGACGAAAAGCAGACCAAGTTCAGAAAAGGTCAAAAAATAACGGCAACCATTTCGTCGGCAACTGACGAAGGCTTGGCTGTATATATCAGCAATACCAAAAAGGAAATACTTCTCCCCAAAGAAGAAATAGATTGCGAATCTTACGATAAAGCCGTTTACAGCGCTAAAGTAGGCGAAGAAATCGAAGTTAAGATTATCGGTCTTAACCCCGTTCAACTTTCCGAAAAAGCCATTAAGCGCGATATCGAAGAAGAAGCCGCTATTAAAGAAATAGCAGACGGTCAAAAAGAATTCTCCGTCGTTATCGACGGGTTTAACAAAGGCGGTCTTATCGGTCATTATGCCGGTTACGAAGTATTCGTTCCGTCTTCTCAAATCAGAATCGGATTCGTTAAAGAACTCGAAAAATACGTCGGCAAAACTTTAAGGCTCAAAGCCGAAAAGGTTGAAAGCGGCAGACGCAAACAAGTAGTAGCTTCTCAACGCGTTATCTTAGAAGCCGAAAAAGCCGCCAGAGACGCTGAAAGAGCCGCTAAAGAAGAAGAATTCTTCGGCGCCGTTTCCACGGGCGACATTATTAAGGGTACCGTAGTAAGATTTGCAGCGTTCGGCGCTTTCGTCGACGTAAACGGAATCGATTGCCTCGCTCATATTTCCGACCTTTCTTGGACGGGTTGTAACAATCCTTCCGAAGTTTTGGAAATCGGCAAGGAATACGAATTCAAGGTATTAAAATGCGATAAAGAAACCAAAAAAGTTTCACTCGGATATAAGCAACTTCAAAGCAGACCTTGGGATCTCGTTCCCGGCAAGTATATGGTCGGCGACGTTATCAAGGGTAAAGTCGTAAGAATAGCTTCGTTCGGAGCTTTCGTCGAAATCGAAAAAGGTATAGACGGTCTCGTTCATATCTCTCAAATTTCTCACGAATGGCTCGAAAACGCTACTTCCGCACTCAAAGTAGGCGAAGAAGTCGAAGCTAAGATTATCGCTATCGACCACGAAAAGGAAAAGATTACTCTTTCCATCAAGGCTATGACGCCCGCTCCCGAAGTTGCGGCTAAACCCGCTAAGCACGATAAAGCCGAAGACGGCGAAGATAAGCCCCGCAGAGCTAGAAAACCCAGAGTTGAAGGCGACGACGACGGTGTTCACGAATGGAAGGATAATTCTGACGGCGGAGTTTCGATTGCAGAGCTTTTAGCAAACAACAATCAATAATTTTTTAGATTAACTAAAAGGCTTGCTAAACACAAGCCTTTTTTTATTGCATACGAATGTTTAACTTAAAAAAAATCAAAATTTTAAACGCGAACGCCATTAAATTTTTAGCCGCCGCGTTAATGCTTGCCGACCATATCGGAATGTTGTGGGGCATAATCTTTTTGCGCGCGTTAGGCAGGGTGTCTATGCCGCTCTTTGCTTACATGTTGGCTGAAGGGTGTTTTTACACGCGCAATAAAACCAAGCATTTTTTAAGCGTGTTTTTGTTGGGCTTAGGTTGCCAGATAGTTTACGCTTTAGTAGATACTAGTCAAATTTATTTAAATATTTTATTAACTTTTTCTATTTCTATTTTGCTTGTTTATTGCTTACAAAATTTTAAAAAGAATTTATTTAACGAGCAAAAAAGCATTTTAAAAATCGTATTATCGGGCGCGATATTCGTCGGCAGCGTGATTTTAACTTATTTAGTTAACGAAATAAATAATATCGGCGGTAAATTATTTATAATCGATTACGGCTTTTGGGGGTGCATGCTTCCGATTTTTGCCGAGTTGTTTAATTATAAGCGCGTTCCGACCGGTGCGGAGAGTGCCGTCGATAAAAGTCAAAGCAGCGCGGAAGTTTTAAGCTTAGTTAAGCTCGCATCGTTTGCCGTCGGAATGGTTTTGCTATGTTTATCTTTTCCGTGGAGACTTCAGTGGTGCGCTCTTTTCGCGTTAATTCCGCTTGCCATGTATAACGGACAAAAAGGC
>CAZNKA010000008.1:7784-20976 GCA_964573495.1 uncultured Acidiphilium sp.
AAAACGGGGATTTTTGCCAAATAAATAACGTCGGGGCGGTCGGCAGCCTCGGCTTCTGCCAAAACGAACGCTTTTTTATGTACCGTTCCGCCGGCAAGGCGAACTACTTCTTCTAAACCTTTAAGTGAAGCCCCGGTTGAAACGACGTCGTCGATAATTCCTACTTTTTTACCCTTAAGCAAATCCATGTCGTGCTTGGAAAGGTATAAATGCTGCTCTTTGCCGGTGGTTATCGAAGATTCAATTACTACGTCCAATCCGTCTTGCATATAAAGCTTTTTGCTTTTACGTGCGACGGCGTAAAGTTCGTGCCCCAGTTCGCGCGCGACGACGTGCGTAAGCTGTAATCCCTTAGATTCCGCGGTTATTAAAACTTCGCAATCGGCAACGTATTTTGCAAGCTCTTTGCCGCAATGTTCGGTTAATTTTTGATTGCCGTGCAAGTTAAAAAAGGCAATGCCGAGCGTAGGCGAGACCTTTAAAACGGGTAAACGGGCTTCGACTCCGACGATATCAACAACGTATTCGCTTATCATAAAAATTCTCCAATTGCAAGCTTATTTTCAATTACATATTATATCACAGGCAAATCGAAAAGTAAAACGATTTTTTCGGCGAGCTAATATTCTTAAGTTTTTTTTCATATATTATACGGAACGGACGTAAAAAATGCAAAGCTCGATGAAAAAGTATAACGAAATATATAAAACGGTTTATTCGCCGGCGGGTGGGCTTACGGAAGAACGCGCTGCGCAAAGTCGCAAAAAATACGGAGCGAATAAGTTAAGCGGCGCGAAAAAAATCGGCTTTGTAAGGAGAGTGTTAAAAGCTCTTTCCGAACCGATGACGTTGATTTTAGAATTCGCTTTGATAATAACTCTGGGCGTAAACGTCGGCAATTTACTGGCGGGAAAGTCCGCCGATTTTTACGAAAGCGCGGGCATATTCGCCTCGATTTTTATATCGTCGGTTTTAAGCGCGATTATGGAAAGCAAGTCTGAAAAAGCTTTCGAACTGCTTGAAAAATTCGGCAAAAACATTACCGTAAGCGTGCTTCGCGGCGGAAACGTGCGGGTAATAAATCAAGCCGACGTTTGTGTCGGAGACGTAATTTTGTGCGAGGCGGGCGAGAAAGTGGTCGCGGACGGCGTTATAACGGAATGTGCCGAACTTACAGCCGAAGAAGGCGTTTTAACGGGGGAATCGCGCGCGGTAAAAAAGCATGCGCACGTTGCGGGCGCCGTAACCGAAGAAAACATGCTTTGGTCGGGCACGTATATTCGCAGCGGCAGTGCGAAAATCACGGTGCTTGCCGTGGGCGACGGCGCGCGAATCGGAAAAATCGCGGGCGGGCTAAGCGATAGAAAAAACGTATCAGCGCCGCTAAACGAAAAACTTAATAAACTGGGCAAAAACGTGAGCGTTTTCGGGTTGATTTCTGCGGCTATAGTGTTCGTTTTAAGCGTCGTAAGGCTCGTTTTAAGCGGCGGGTTATGCTTTAACGGCGTAAAAGAAGCCTTTATCGAAGCGATAGTTTTGATAGTTGCCGCCGTGCCTGAAGGTTTGCCTACGACGGTCGCTATTTCGCTTGCGTTAAGCGTGGTTAAGCTGGCAAAATCCAACGCGATAATCAAAAAACTCGTTGCCGCCGAAACGGTCGGTTGCGTCAGCGTTATTTGCTCGGATAAAACGGGCACGCTTACGATGGGTAAAATGCAAGCTGAAACTTTTTACGCGTACGGCGAAATTTTAAAGCCCGAAAACATAAAAAACGAATATATTTTAAACAATATAGCAATCAATTCAACAGCGGAAATATACTACGAAAACGGCAAAAAAAGCGGCATGGGCAGCTATACGGAGCAAGCCCTTTTATGGGCTTTGCCATCGCGTATCGATTACAAAACCGCCAGAAAACGCGCCGAAATTTGCGAAAAAATACCGTTTAATTCAAAAAACAAGTTTATGCTTACCGCCGTAAATCAAAAAAACGGGGCAACTTTTTATTTAAAAGGCGCGTTAGAGTGTGTTTTGCAAAAGTGCGAAATGCCGCAAAGCGAAAAACTAGCCGTAATATCCGCTGCGGAAAGTCGCGCAAAGCTTTCGGAGCGTGTTATCGCGTTTGCACATAAAACGGAGCCGAAAAAAAGCGGCGTTTTAAGCGAGCAAAGTAGCGGAACGGGCTGCTTTGGCAGTTCGGATAGTGTCGGCGGTTTTATTTTTGACGGTTTTTGCTGCTTGACGGATAGCGTTCGCGACGAGGTATACGCCGCGGTAAAGGAGTGTAAAGCCGCGGGAATAGAAGTAAAAATGCTCACGGGCGACGTTTTGGAAACGGCGTTAGCCGTTGCAAAAAAGGTGGGGCTTTTATGCTCGGATAAAAATGCGGCGCTCGGCTCCGATATTGAAAAAATGACCGACGAGCAATTAAAGCGCGCGCTTAAAGATATAACCGTAGTCGCGCGGTCTACCCCGGAAACTAAGCTTCGCATAGTTTGCGCTCTGAAAGAAATGGGCGAAGTGGTTGCCGTTACCGGCGACGGCGTAAACGACGCACCCGCAGTTAAAAACGCGGATATAGGCATAGCTATGGGTGCTGGTAGCGAGATTACAAAAGAAGCCTCCGACATAATTTTAATAGACGATTCGTTTGCCGTAATAGTAAAAGCGGTTGCGTTCGGGCGCAATATTTATAGAAATTTTCAGCGATTTTTAATGTTTCAGCTAACGGTAAATTTTTCTGCCGTGGCGCTTATAATTAGTTTTCTGCTATTAGGTTTCGAAGCACCGTTTTCGGCACTCGAATTGCTTTGGATTAACGTGATTATGGACGGACCGCTCGCCTTATCGTTGGGCTTAGAGCGTCGCGACGAAAAAATAATGAATTTTAAGCCCGTAAAACGAACGGACGGAATAGTAACAAAACGCAATTTCGCGCGTATAATTTTTCACGCTGCGTTTATCGTAGGAGTAATACTCGTTCAACGCCTTACAAATTTTTTAGGCGCAGCCGAGCAACAAAAAAACAGCGTAATATTTTCGCTTTTCGTGCTTTTTCAGTTGTTTAACGCCGTCAATTCGCGCGAAACGGGCGCGGCGTGTATAATAAGCGCGCTCGGAAAAAACAAGTTGTTTACTGCCTTGTTTTCGGTAAGTTGCGTAATGCAAATTTTAATTACGGATTGTTTTTGCGTAATGTTCGGCACCACGGCGTTGGGATTTGCCTTATGGATTAAAATTTTCGCGCTGTGTTTTAGCGTTATATTACTTTCCGAAGGATATAAATTTGCATATCGCGCGCTTTGCAAAACGAAAATTCGCAAAAAAATAATTAAAAGGGGAGCGTTTGCTTAAACTATTTTCGTATGAGTAATTTATGCGTTTCAGAATGCTTTGAAAAGAACGACAACGTGTTGTATATACGCGAAAATTTATGCGAACTGTTTTTTAATTCTAAAAACGTAAGACTTGCCGCAGACAGACATCGTGCGGGGTTGCTTTTAAGTGTAGAATGTGAATTTTTTCGCCCCGCTTGCGAAGATTTGTGCGATAAAATTGCCGACGTAATAGCAATAGGCTATAAATATGATTTTTTTTCGCAAAAGATTAAGACGTGCGGCTTAAGCGAGAATAATCGCGAGTTGCTTATAGCCGCACTTATTGCCGCCGATTTCGAAGAAGATAAGCGTTACGTTCGTGCGCGCTTGCAAAAGTGTAATACTTGTAATCAAACCGAATGTTTTGAGCTTTGCGAAAAAAATAGCTTTAACGATTCGCCTTTGAAACGAGAAAATATCAAAACTTGCCGCTTAAAATCGGCGTTTTTTGAAGGAACAAACGATTTTTATTTGGCTATAGACGGATTTTTTAACTTCAGGTTAGCCTCGCTTAAAAAAAAGTGGAACGAAGTTGCCGAATACGTGCCCGAATATTTTTCGTTACGCGAATTAAACGATTTTATTTCTTATTTATTGTGCGAAAAAAAGGGTAGAAGGGTTATAATCGACGGCGATCGTGTTTACGATAAGCGCTTTAACCGTCTAAAAAAAAGCACTCTTTTGGGCGGTAAACAAAACGTTGTAAAAGAAGCGATTTTGTTCGGTGCCGGCGAAGTCGAAGTGAAAACGTTGCCTCCGCTCGAAGACGAAAAATTATTACGCGAATATTTCGGAGATAAAGTTTATTTTTCGTAAAACTCTATTGCCGTTTCAAAAAATAAAAGGTTTTAAAAAGCTCCGAAAAAGCCCGAAAAGCTCCCGAAAAAACAAAACCCGATAAAAATTTGCGTAAATGGGTCGTAATCGTTTTGAAATTTATTTCAAAAAGTGTATAATAGAAAAACACCGTAAAAAAACGATAGGCAAAAAGGAGTGCGAAAGATGGAACTAACGCTGGAAAACGGCGAAAAATTGCATTATGAAAGCGCGGTTTCGCTAAAACAAGCGGTTAAAGACGTAAGCGTAGGGCTGTCTCGTAGCGCTGTTTGCGTTAAGATAAACGGCGAGCTTGCGGATTTAAACAAGGTCGTTTCGGAAGATTGCTCGGTATCGTTTTTAACGGTTAAAGAAGCCGAAGGTTTAACCGTCTATCGCCATACTTGCGCGCAAGTTTTGGCTCAAGCCGTAAAATCGGTTTTTCCCACATGCAATTTGGCTGCGGGGCGTGCTACCGAAAACGGTTTTTATTACGACGTCGATTTTAAAACACCCATAACCAAAGAAGATTTATCTACCTTAGAAGCCGAAATGATGAAAATCATAAAAAGCGATTTGCCTATAGAACGCTTCGAGCTTTCTCATAAAGAGGCAATTAAGCTTATGAAAGGTTTTCATGAAAGCTATAAGGTGGCTTTAATAGAAGATTTTTCTCCCGAAGAAAGAGTTTCTTTTTACAAGCACGGCGCGTATACGGATATGTGCCGCGGACCGCTGCTTCCGTCAACGGGCAGAATTAAGGCGTTTAGGCTTACCGCTTTAGCCGGAGCGTATTGGCGCGGCAACGAAAAAAACAAAATGCTAACCCGCATTTACGGAATAGCTTTCGCAAAGAAAACTCAGCTAGACGACTATCTGAAAAGTTTAGAAGAAGCAAAAAAACGCGACCATAACAAAATCGGGCGCGAGTTAGGGCTTTTTACCACCGACGAAAACGCGGGGCAGGGCTTGCCCGAAATTTTGCCTGTCGGCGCTAAAATTTTGCGCACGCTTACGCGTTTTGTTGAGGACGAAGAAGAACGCCGCGGCTATTTAAGCACGAAAACTCCGTTTATGGCTAAAAGCGTGTTTTTTAAATCGTCTTCGGGCGATCGAAATAAATTTTTTGCCATAAACAAGGATAAAAACGACGGCGAAAAGTATTATTTAAGAACTTCGCTTTGTCCGTTCCATTATTCGGTATATAAAAACGGAATAAAAAGCTATCGCGATTTGCCTTATCGTTTGAGCGAAACCTCAACGGTTTTCCGCAACGAGGCAAGCGGCGAAATGCACGGACTTATCAAGCTCAGACAGTTTACTTTGTCGGACGGGCACGTCATATTTGCCCCCGAGCAGCTGCGCGACGAGTTTAAGTCGTGCTTGGATTTAAATTTATATTGTTTGCGCGTTTTAGGGCTCGAAAACGACGTTGCTTTTAGGCTTTCTACCCGAGGCTACGGCAAAAAGGGCTACGTCGGCGTTGCGAGCGAGTGGGAAAAGGCTCAAAACGAAATGCGCTCCGTGTTGCAAGAACTCGAAGTCGATTTTATCGAAGCTTCGGGCGAGGCGGCTCCGTTCGGACCTAAGCTCGATTTGCTTTTAAAAAGCGTTTCGGGAAAAGAAGAAGTTTTGCTAAGCTTGCAGCTCGATTTCGACGCCGCTTATTCTTACGATTTATTCTATTTTGACGAATGCGGCAATAAAAGCCGCCCGTACGTGTTGCACAGAAGCGCGTTGGGGTGCTACGAAAGAACTTTGGCTTTGTTAACCGAAAAATTTGCGGGTGCTTTTCCGCTTTGGCTTGCCCCCGTTCAGGTTAAAATTTTAAGCGTTACGGATAGGGGCGCGGCTCGCTGCGAAGAACTTTTAAAAACGCTGCAAGGGTTGGGCTTGCGCGCCGAGCAAGACGTTCGCCGCGAAAAAATCGGCAGAAAAATCCGCGACGCGCAAACTTCGAAAGTGCCTTACATGATAATTATCGGCGATAACGAAACCAACGATAAAAGCACTTTGTCCGTTCGCAATCGTCGCGGAGAAACGTATAACGCAAGCGTATCCGAATTTACTGCGAGCTTGCTTTCCGAAATAGCAGAAAAGCGTTTATAACGAAAAATACTTTAAATATTAAAATGCGTAAGTTTAATTAGCCTACGCATTTTTTTTTGTAAAATAAAAATGTACATTACGGTCAAAAGGTTTTACGCTTCTATGTTTCTAAAAGTGTTGAATGAGCACAGAAAAAGAAACGTAAAAACGTTGAAGTACGTGATTATTTGTCGATTTAATAAAAAATATAAAATAAAAACGCAACAAGAAATAGGCGATCGGCTTATAGCGTAACGCCCGAGGTACTTGTTGCGTTAAATTTTAATTATAGCCTTAACGAAAAGCATTACGTAAAGACGATTAATCTTTAGCAACTTCTTTTTGTTTATCTTTTTCTTCTTTTTCTGCCTTAGCCGCCGCTGCTTTTACTTTATATTCTTGCAACGCGGTAGCGAGCTGGTCGGGACAAGAGGTGTTGCTTCTGCATTTAATACCCTTAAGCGTATTGATAACCCAATCGATATCCATTCCGTTAACCAGACGCGAAATGCCTTGAAGATTGCCGCTGCAGCCCCCGATAAATTTTACGCCGACCACTTTATTTTCGGGCGTAACGTCAAAAAGAATTTGGCGGGAGCAAGTTCCCTTCGTGCTGTAAGTTTGCATTTGTTTTCTCCTTAATCAACTAAATTATCGTAAACCGAGCCGTAAACGTCGGCGGCTTTTTCTTCCCATTTTTTATAAATATTTTTTGCGGTAAGTCTGTTAGGAACCGCCATTTTTAGTTCGAAAAGCGGACGCGCGAGTTCTACGATTTTTAGGTTTACGGTGTAAGTGCCGTCTTTATTCATATAATAATCTGCGATATATTCTTGTTTTTTACGATATTTAGATCGATTTTGCTTAACGAAAACCGAAATGTTTTCGCGGAGCGAGGCGGGTATCTGAACGAAAAAATCTGCCAGACAAACGCGCCCGTCCGGTGTAATGCTGTAAAGCGGATCGCTCCCGCCCGAAACGCAATAAATAAAGGAATGTTTAAGCAGCTGCGAAATAATCGGCTTGCAATCCATATAAGATATCCAGTCGTTAGAAGAGCAGCACATATCCAAAATAGTATTTTCGGTAAGAGGGCACTCCATTTTATCGAAAACGAAAAGCAATATTAACTTGTTCAAAAGCGCGTCGCCTTTAACTTGCATATCGCCCTCGCTTAAGTAAAAATCATTAAATCGAACCGTTTTAACGGCAAAACATTGCGATTTTTAGGCACAAAAACACAGCGCGGCAAAAAAGCCGCGAAAAAAATTTCCGCAAAAACCGCTTAAAAAATTTTAATCGTCGAAAATCAGCAAGCGAATTGTTTAAGATCCGCAATGAGCTTATCGCATTCGGCGCTTTGGCTTTCGCTTGCGTGAATCTCGACGTTGATGGGTTTAGAAAGGTCTAAACTAAAAATTCCTAAAATAGACTTCGCGTCTACTACGTATCTATCGCTGCGGAGGTCTATTTCAAAAGAATAGTCTTGCACTAAGGAAACGAACTTTTTAACTTGGTTAGCCATTTGTAAGGAAATTTGTATCGATTTCATAATAATCGTCCTCCTGTTTTTATCTATTTGATATTATAAACGAATTTACGGAAAAAATCAATAGTTTTAGCCTAATTAAATTTGATAATTTAATTATTTTGTGCTAGAATATATTAGAAGCGTTTGTTCTGCGGCTTGGCGGTAGGCTTTAACTCGTATTTTATTCGTTCGGCGAACGGTGTTTTTTGCGGATAAACGCGTTAGTTTAAATATATACCTTTTCGGGGTTGCATATAATGATAACCAGAATTCAATCTATAAACAGATTCGAAAGCAGAATGGACGATTTGCTTTCTTCCAATTATATTTTGGCGGACAAAAAAATAACTGCCGTTTTAAAATCGGTAACGGCGTCTAAATTATTTTACGGTTTAATTTCTTTTTGCGCGGACGGGTACGATTACGTAGCCTCTTTTAATCGCGCGTTTAACGGCGGTGAATTTCACAGACCGAAAAGCGATAAAGAGCTTATAGCGTTAGGTTTTTATCTTTTTAGCGATTTCGATTCTAAGCGTGCGGATTTATTCAAGCTTTTAGAAGCGTATTTCCCGGCGGATAACTACGATAAAAGCTATAAAGAATTCTGTACCGAGTTTTTGGCGCCCTTTAAAAAAGCCGCGGTAACCGCCGCCAAAGCCATGCTCGAAGTCGAGGACGAAGAATTCTCGGAGTATTCCGAAAACTCGTTCGAGGGCGGGCGCGAAGTCGCACCGGAAATGCAAACTTTTTCTAGCGAGCGCAAGGTTTATTCCACTTGTTATGCCGACGTACAAAAAATATTGTATTCGGAGCGCGAAAAAATTCTTAACGCAAAAATTAAAGAAGATAAAAAAACAGACCTCAACATTATTTTGGGCGCTTTAAAGGACAGCTTGGTTTTAAGCGATAATCCGCAAATTCGCGTGGCGTTTTTAAGTTATAAATACGCCGTTATGAATTTTAAGCGAATCGATACCGAAATCGACGAGTTAGAGCGCATTTTAAAGTTTTGCAAAATTCTTTAATTTTATTTTACCCACCGTTTTTTTAGGGGTGTTTTATGCAAAAAATCGTTAAAAGTCAAACCATATACGAAGGCAGAGTGATAAAGGTTTATCGCGATCGCGTAATGCAAGGCGAAACCGAGGTTTTGCGCGAAGTCGTGCGGCACAGCGGCGGAGCTTGCGTGCTTGCCGAAAAAAACGGAAAATTCGCTTTCGTAAGGCAGTATAGGCATGCCGTCGGGCGCGATATGCTGGAAATTCCCGCCGGAAAGCGCGACGGCGGCGAAGATTTTTGCGTTACGGCTGCGCGTGAATTGCAAGAAGAATGTGCGCTTAAACCGCTCGCGCTTAAAAAAATAGCCGAAGTTTGCGTTTCTCCCGGATACGACGACGAGGTTATAGGTATATTTTATGCAAATTCGTTCGAGCCTTCCGTTCAGCATTTAGACGACGACGAAGAACTTACGGTCGAGTGGATAGATAAATTTGCGGCTTACGATATGGTTAAAAAGGGCGAAATTACGGATGCTAAAACCGTGATAGCTCTTTTATGGCGCGAGAACGAAGAATTAAAGACCAAATAATTTTTAATTTTTTATCTGTGATTTTTTTAATAGAATTTATCTGTAAAATTCGTTGTCTATAAGCCAAAAATCGTTATAAAAACCGAAAATCAGCACGTAGATATTCAAAACTATCAAAACCGGCATGCAAACCATCAAAAACAAGCTGGTAAGTCTGTATTTAAAAACGAACATGGCAACGTAAATTCCTATCGCTCCGCCAAGCGCGCCGGTAATAAAAAGTTTTCCGTCCGAAACGTTTTTTTCGCAAAGCTCTTCCGAAGATTTTTTTTGCGCGCATATTAAAATAAAACCGTAAACGTTTATCGCTAAAAAATAAACGAGCACCGTGATTTTGATAAATATAAGCATACGCAATTATTTTGCGTATTTTTTATGTAAAAATTCTTTTAATAATAAATAAAAACGGCGCTTTTACAGTTGTTTTTTTTAACGTGTTTTTTGTTTGACAATGTGGTAATTTTGTGATAAAATAAATATCGATGTCGAAACGGCTAAAAAATAACGACAAAATTGGAGCAAAGCCCCCAAAATCTATTTAAAAGATACTTGAGCGTTTTGCGGCAAAAAAACGCGAGCGGGCATATTATACAGAGGGCGTATTTTATTGGTGTGCGCCACAAAAAAAACGAAGGTTATAAAATGAGTGATAAGGGCATGAACAATCGAACAGACGAAAAACTTAAATTCGTTTGCGAAAAATTCGGCATAGCCGGCGAATATTTGTATAGCGAAAGAGTTCCTAACGGTCATATTAACGATACCTTCGTCGTATATTATCTGCGCGACGGCGAAAAAAAGGATTACATAGTTCAAAGGCTTAACACTTTTGTTTTTAAACGCCCCAAAGAGGTTATGCAGAATATAACCTCGGTAACCGAATACGTACGCGAAAAAATCAAACAGACGAGGCCTACCGCGAAGCGTTACGTTTTGCATTATCAATACGTTAAAAACGGCGACGGTTTTTTTATCGACGACGAAGGCGGTTTTTGGCGTTGCTGCAGATATATAGACGATTCCGTTACCTATAACGAAACCGACGATTTAAAAATTATCGAAGAATCCGGTAGGGCGTTCGGCGAGTTTCAAAAGCAGCTTAGCGATTATCCGGCGGGCGATTTGTTTATAACTATACCGCATTTTCATAACACGGTTAATCGTTACGAACTTTTTAAGTCTGCCATAGAAGCAGATAAGTGCGGGCGCAAAAAAGAAATAGAGGCGGAAATTCAAGCTTATTTCGCGTTTGAAAATTTAGCCACCAAGATGTATAAAATGCAAAAGGCTGGCGAGCTTCCGTTGCGCGTTACTCATAACGATACAAAGTGCAACAACGTTTTGTTCGACGGCGAGTCGCATAAGCATCTTGCAGTAATCGATTTGGATACGGTAATGCCCGGGCTTACCGCGTTCGACTTCGGCGACGCTATAAGATTTATTGCGAACTCTTGCGCGGAAGACGAAAAAGATTGTTCGTTCGCGCGGCTTGATTTTTCAAAATACGAGGCGTTCGTAAAAGGTTTTATAACCGAAGTTAAAGGTTCGCTTACAAAAAACGAGCGCGCGACCATGGCGCTCGGCGCGCTTACTATGACGGTAGAGTGCGGAATGCGCTTTTTAACCGATTATTTAGAAGGCGACGTGTATTTTAAAACCGATTACGATAAACATAATCTCGTAAGAAGTCGCTGCCAGCTGGCTTTGGCAAAAAATATGCGCGACAATTTGGATAAAATGCAAAAAATAGTGGAAAAATATTGCGAATAAAAAACAAAAAGCGAGGCTAAAAAAACAGCTTCGCTTTTTTTGCGTATTCCGCTATAATATTATGGTTTTTAAGTTTCAGTTAAACGAGTAAGTTTCGAAAAAAGCTTTAAGCCCGTTTTTCATGTGCGAAAAATCGTTTGAAGCGAGCGTTTCGCAGGCGGAGTGCATTGCAAGCTGAGGTATGCCTATATCCACGCTTTTTACCGCCACTTGAGAAGAGCTTATCGCGCCGAGCGTTCCTCCGCAAGGAAGATCGGAACGTTGATAATAATCGCAATAGGGCACGCCGACTTTATTAAGTATCGATTTGAATATCGCGGAGGATAATCCGTCGGTCGTGTAGTTCTGATTGCCGTGATGCTTGATCGCAACGCCGCAACCCAATTTAACTTCTGCGGCTTTATCCGCGAATTCGGGGTGGTTGGGGTGCGTGGCGTGCGCGTTATCGCATGAAACCAAAAACGATTTTGAAAGTGCTTGTAAAAATTCGCTTTCCGACGCGTTCTCGTTAATCGAGAAATAAATTCTTTTCAAAACGTCGCTTAAAAAAGGAGAGGCTGCGCCTTGTTTAGTGCGGCTTCCTACTTCTTCGTTATCCGCAAGGTACGCTACAGAAACTCCGTTTTCGTTTGAGTTTGCGTCGATAAGCGCGCGGAGCGAAGCGTAAGCAGAAGCTAAGTCGTCTATTCTGGGGGCGCACAAAAATTCGCCGTTATTGCCGAAAGTAAAGGGCGTTTGGTCGCAAACCAAATAGAGGTCGCAATCTAAAAGCGTTCCTTCGAAGCTTTTAGCTAAGTCGTTTTTTAAAAGCTCGCCGTCTTGCGAGATGGCGTAAAGCGGAGGACAGTCTACTTGCGGGTTAACGGCAAATCCGTCGTTTGCGTTGCGTCTGAAATGAATTGCTACGCTGGGTATGCAATAGCGAGCGTCGCTTTCGAACAGCGAATAGCTAACTTTGCCGTCGATTTCGCCGCAAAGCCTGCCGGCTAGTTTAAGCGGTCTGTCCAACCACGTATACAAAAGCCCTCCGCCGTATTTTTCGACGTTTAGCGAAACCGTGCCCGCTGCGGGAGAAATAAGCGTTTTTCCGAATTTAACCTTAAAGCAAGGCGAATCGGTGTGCGATGCGGCGATTTTAAAGCAATCCGCGTTTGAACCCACGGTAAAGGCTATCAAAGCCGAGCCGTCGCGCTCTACGAAATATTTGCCGTTTTTGCAAACGTTAAAGGGCTTATCTTCGCAAAGACGAGTAAAACCCGCCGATTTTAAAAGGTCGGCGGCGTTTTTTACTGCATGATATTGAGTTTTCGATGAATTTAAAAATTCGGCGAGATCTGTTATTTTTTCCATTATTTTATTATTAAGTTTACCAATCTTCCGGGGATAACTATAATTTTCGCTACTTCTTTGCCTTCTAAAAGTTCTTTTATTTTCCGGTCGTCCAAAACGGCTTTTTCGACTTGTTCGCGAGAATAGTCTTTGGGCAAAGTGATTTTCGTTTTCATTTTGCTGTTTATCTGAACGCCGTATTCGGTTTCGTCTAAGGTTAAATATTGTTCGTCGCAAGCGGGGTAGTCGCTTAAGAAAATCGACTTTTTATTGCCTGCCAAGCTCCAAAGTTCTTCGCAGAAGTGCGGAGTCATAGGCGCCAAAATCAAAAGCAGCTTGCTTTCTGCTTCTTTTAAAAGCTTAACGTTCTTTTTGTCGTCGGGCAAGGCGTCGTATTTATACATGGCGTTAACGAGTTCCATAATTCTGGCAACCGCCGTATTGAACGAGAAGTTGTCCATATCGCGGTCTACGCATTTAATCGCATAGTTAACGGCGTATAAAAGTTCTTTTTCGTTTTTGCCGAAGTCTGTTTGTTTGCGGCTTGCTTTTAAGCCGTTGATTTTAAGGCACAATCTTTCAACGCGATCCGTGAATTTGGCTACCGATTTAATGCCGTCGTCGTTCCAAGGTCCGCCTTCCACGTAGCTGAAGCCGAATAACAAATAGAGCCTGAATATATCGGAGCCGTAA
>CAZNKA010000009.1:0-19635 GCA_964573495.1 uncultured Acidiphilium sp.
AGAGCAAAATAGTTTTATGAAAAAGCGCAAAAAAACTCCCGAAAAAATTGCGTGGGAAATGTTTGAAAAAACGGGTAATCCCTCTTATTATTTACTTTATAAAAAACTTAAAGGAATAAACTGAAAGTGTCGTTAACGGGCTTATAGGGGCACTTTTTTGTTTTAAAAAATGGAAACAAAAGTTAACGCACTAATGCTTAGGGGCGTGGATTATAAGGATAACGATAAAATTTTAACGCTCTATTCGTTAGAGCGCGGAAAAATAAGCGCGAGTGCTCGCGGGGTTAAAAAGTCGGGTGCAAAACTTAGCTTTTGCGCCGCTCCTTTTTGTTTTGCCGAATACGTGTTGAGCGAAAAAAGCGAAAGACTTTCCGTTATAAACGCAACGGAGATAGAAAGCTTTTATAAGCTGAGATTAAACGTTTTCGGATACTGTGCCGCCTCTGCAATAGCGGAATTTTTACTTAAATTTACCGAAGAAGGTCAGCCCGAGCCCGTGCTTTTTCGCGTTGCGGTAAGCGCGCTTAAAGCAATTTGCTTCGAAAATGCGGAACCCGCCGCGGTTTTAATTTCGTTTTTATGCATAGCCGTAAAAAATATAGGCTACGCCGCCGATTTTTCTGTTTGCGCAAGCTGCGGCGAAAATACAATAGGCGAGCGCCCCTTTTTCGATTTTTCGGAAGGCAAATATTATTGTGAAAACTGCGCTACGGCGTCCGCCGTTCGCATATTGCCGCAAACGGCTTGCGCTTTGCGTTTTTGCGCTGAAACGCTTAACGAAGAAAGCGATTATTCTTTTTGCGCCGATACGCAAACTCGGCACGCGCTTACGGGCGATTTTTTGCTTTTGAGCGACGAAGATAAGCTTGCACGAATGCGTGCGTTGGCGTTTTTGAACCATTATTTAAGCATAAAATGCGGCGAAAAATTAAAATCGATTGCAGAATATGCAAAACTTGCGAATTTTACTTGATAAACGAAGCGAATCGTGATACAATATACGTTGTAAAAAAGGCGTAACGCATCGCGGAGGTAAAACGTTCCGCGCGGGGGGCTCAACATGAAATGCTTATTTTGCGGTTGCCTTGAAAGCAAGGTTATAGATTCGCGCGCATCGGAAGACGGTATGGTTATTCGCCGCCGTCGCGAGTGCGTTAATTGCGGCAAACGCTTCACTACGTACGAAACGATTGAAACGACTTCTGTTTTGGTCGTTAAATCGAACGGGGTGCGCCAAGCGTTCGACGTGGCAAAGGTTAAAGCCGGAATATTAAAAGCTTGTGAAAAACGCCCCGTGCCGATGAGTAAAATCGATGCACTGGTCGAAGATATTCAAAAGCAACTTTATAACTCTATGGAGCAAGAGATTTCTTCAAAACAAATCGGAGAAATGGTTATGCAGGGGTTGAAAAAACTCGACGAGGTAGCCTACGTTCGCTTTGCTTCCGTCTATCGCCAATTCAAAGATATTTCTACGTTTATGGACGAGCTTAAGCGCCTTACCGCGGCGGATAAACGTTCTAAGCGCAAAGCCGCAAAACTTTTGGAAAACACCGAAACTCAATCGAATTCCGAAAAGTCTGGCGACGATTCTTTAGACGAAAAGTAGCTTAAAAAACGGAAGGCGTTGCCGCTTCGAATTTTCTAAACTTTATTAAAAACAAAAAGTAAAATAACAAATTTTACGAAGGTGATAAAATGAAAAATCTATTTAAAAAACTTATTGCAAGCGCAATGGTTGCGACTTTATGCATATCCCTCGTTTCGTGCGGGGATAACGGATTAAACGGTTGGAAAACCGTTGCAAAAGAATCCGACGACGGCGTCGCTTTGGAATACGTTGCAAAGGTCGATACTTCCGCGACGAAAACGGTTTGCGAAGTTTGGTGCAACGTTTCCGGCATAAGCGGAGAAACTTCTTTTGCGGTAGACCTTTTGGATTATAATTCTAAGAGTAAGCATAAAATAATCGAAACGGTTAACTCCGCCAAGCTTAAAGAATCGCAAGACGGTTGGATTAACCTGTATACGGGCAGCGGCTATGATTGCCATTACGCGTTGATAACCACTTGCGACACGATTTCCATAAACGAAATCGTTTTAATCGGCAAAGACGGCAAGCTTTTGGATTTGACTTTTGTCGAAGGCGGCGTTCGCCCCGAGGGGGCTGAAAAGGGCGGAAACGTTTATTCGCAAGAAAAATTAGACGCGTTAACTCCGTTAGATCCCGCATATAGCGAGCATCCCGCATACAGGCTTATAGACGAGCAAGATAAATTCCCCGTCGAGCTTATTAAAACCAAAGGCGAATAAAAAGCGCATAATTAAGCGGACGGCGAATTGCTTTCCGCTTTTATTTTTTAAAAATGCTTTTTGCTTTATAAACATAAAAATAAAATGATTGAAAAACAAAAAAACGTAAAAGAATTTAAGCTTTTGCCATGCCCGGTGCCTAGCGGTTGCTGGTATTCCAATCTTCGCACGCTTTTACCCAAAGCCGCGTGGGATATAGTGCGCAAAGACGCGTATAAAAGGGCGGGCGGAAGATGCATGATTTGCGGCGCTCCCGTTACGAGGCTCGAAGCGCACGAGAATTGGAGCTACGACGAAAAAAATAAAATTCAGCGGCTCGAAAGCGTGGTCGCGCTGTGCCGTCCTTGCCATTCGGTAGTTCATATCGGCAGAACGCAGCTTGTCGGCGACGAAGACGCCGCTATTAAGCATTTTTGCCGCGTTAATAACTGCGGGTACTCCGATTACGTGCGCGCGCTTAAAATAGCCAACGAAGATAATGCTCGCCGAAGCGCGTTGGGCGAGTGGCAGTTGAACGTGGATTATTTAAAAACGCTGTTCGATTAAGTCTTGCGCGGAATACTAAAAACAGTAAAACGAAAAACGGGGAAAAATATGTTAAAAGAGCAAAAAAAGGAATGTGGAGTTTTGTGCGCGATAAGCTCGCTTCCGTCGCCTTACGGAGTGGGTACTTTGGGTAAAGCCGCGTTCGATTTTATAGATTTTCTTGCCGAGACGGGGCAAAGTTATTGGCAGATATTGCCCGTAAACCAAACGGGGTTCGGCGATTCGCCTTACGCCGCCGTTTCGGTGTATGCGGGCAGCCCTTACTATATCGATTTAGACATTCTTTGCGAAAAGTCGCTTCTAAAAAAAGACGAGTTGAAAACGCCAAAAAACGGCGAGCGCGTCGATTACGGATATTTGTTTTCGGAGCGTTATAAAATTTTAAAAAAGGCGTTCAATCGCTATTATTATAAGCTTTTAAACGATAAATCGGCGGCGGACGAGTTTAAAAAGTTCGTAAACGAAAACGATTGGGTTTTGCCTTACGCTTTGTTTTGCGATTTAAAAGACGAATACGGCGGCGCGCCGTGGATTAGTTGGAGCGCGCGCGATAAAGCATGCGAAAGAAAAATAGACGAATACGACTTGCATAACGTTTCGTTTTATATTTTTTTGCAAAAAGAATTTTATTCGCAATACGCCAAGCTGAAATCTTACGCCGAAAAAAAGGGGATAAAGATAATAGGCGACGTTCCCATCTATCCCGCGGCGGACAGTGCAGAGGTGTGGCAACAAAAAAATTGTTTTTTGTTAGATAAAAAAAGCTTTTATCCCGAGCGGGTGGCGGGCGTTCCCCCCGATTATTTTTCGCAAGACGGTCAACTTTGGGGCAACCCCGTATATAACTGGCGCGCGCTAAAAAAGGACGGCTATTCGTTTTGGATACAAAGAATTAAGGGCGCGTTAAAACTTTACGACGTTTTGCGCTTGGATCACTTTCGCGGGTTCGAAAGTTATTATTCGCTTCCTTACGGCGCGACGGACGGTAAAAACGGCGAATGGCAAAAGGGTCCGAACCTTTCGTTTATTCGCGCGCTTAATTCCGAATTCCCTAAAAATGCCTTTATCGCGGAAGATTTAGGCACGATAACGCCCGAAGTAAGGCGTCTTTTGAGTTATAGCGGCTATCCCGGAATGAAAGTTTTGCAATTTGCTTTCAGTTTCGACGAAAATAACCCGTATCTTCCTAAAAATCATATTTATAATTCGGTCGTTTACACCGGCACGCACGATAACGACACGCTTTCGGGCTGGATTGAAAAACTTAACGAGCAAACGCGCGCCTACGTATGCAAAACGCTTAAAATCGGCGAAAAATCCTCAAATACGCAAGTAGCGAACGCCGTTTTGGGCGCGGCTATGAAAAGTAAATGCAAAATAGCAATAATTCCGATTCAGGATTATTTAGGCATAAATTCAGAAGGTAGAATGAACGTTCCTTCGACGGCGCAAGGCAATTGGACGTGGCGAATAAAAAGCGCAAAATATTCCGAAACTCTTAAAAAGAGGATGAGTAAATTTGCAAAAATGCGCAATGGTTAACTTGTTTCGGTATCGGATTATTTATAAAAACCAACGAAAAAAAATAAGGGGAATTATGTTTTCTGAAGGCGACGTAAAAATTCAAGAACTTTTCGATAAAAAAGCCGAACGCAGCGCGACCGACGCGCGTTGGGGGGTAGCTTTTACGATAATAACGATTTTGGGCGCGGCGGGGGTAGGCGCGGCGCTCATGCTTTCCGAAATTTTATATGCCGAAATCGAAGAACTTTCCGAATGTCCGGAGTGGTATCGAGCTTTTTTGTTTCTTTCGCTAGGGCTTAGCGCGGTAGGCGTTTTTGGTTGCGCAATTTCAAAAAAACCGCATAACGGCGCGCTTTATTTAAGATATACCGGCGAGTGGATTTATTATTATATCGTTATGGCGATAGGTTTCGTAATGATGATTGTAAGCGCGCTCGTCGAAAAAGAAAATTATTTTCTGGATTTGCTTATCTGTTTCGGCGGGGCGCTTTGTTTTTTCGGATTGGCAGCTTTTTGCGGAAGTGCCGCGGGTGTGTTTTTGTTCGAGAAAAAAGTTCCGTATTTAAAAATTTTATACGGTTTTTTGCGTAAAAAGAACGATATCGTTTTAAGGAAATCCGCAAGCGTGCAAAGCGTGACTGCTCTTTCAGAGTGCGTTAACGCAAATCTTCCTAAAGAGTTGATAGATTTATATTTGCAAACCGACGGCGACGGCGATTTGCTTTTTTCCGCCGCGGAAGCCGAGTACGTCACGCGTTCCGTAAGGGAAAATTTATGCGATTTCAATCCCGAAATCGCAAGTATTTTATGTTTTGCGGGCGACGGCTCCGAATATTATTTTTGCTATAAAATCGATGAAAAAAGTAACGTTATTTATTCGTTTAATCTCGAAACGCTCGAAATAATTCCGATTGCGGACGACTTAATTCAGCTAATCGGGCTTTATTACGGCAACTATTGGCAATAAGCCGCGGCGCGAAATTGCAATAAAATCGGTTAAAAATGCAATAAACGCGCCTAAAAAACGAAATAAAAATTTTAAAAATCGAATATAATACGCCGAAGAGGTATAAAAATGCCTTCAAAAAAACGTTCGGCATTAAATATAAAAAAGGTCGCGGCTGCAAAATCGCGCGATAAAAAAATTTGCGTAAATAAAATTTTAACCGCAATTGTTTTCGTTTTTATCGGGTGCTTTGCCGTTTTTTTCGAGTATTTGTATTTTAAAAGTTTTTCAAACGGAGTAATTTTTCGCCACAGAAATCTTTTTTTTACATCCTGTGCCGCGCTTACTTTTCTGATTGTTTCGTGCGCGTGTTTTTTGGGAATAAATAACGAAGGTTTTACTTACAAATTATGCCTTTCGTTAACCGTTTTTTTTGCGGTTTTCACGGCAATTTTATATTTCGGAAAGCGCTTTAACCTTTTTGCGCATTTAAGGGACGTATCTTCTCTTCGCGCTCGAATCGAAAAATTCGGGGCACTTGCCGTACCCGCTTTTTTGTTTTTACAAATTTTGCAAGTAACCGTTTTGCCTGTCCCGGGAATGGCGGCGATAGCCGTCGGAGTTGCTTTGTTCGGCGAATTCAAAGGCGCTCTTTATTCTTTTATAGGCATAACGGCGGGCAGTTTTATCGCGTTTTTTATAGGCAGAGTGCTCGGGTATAAAGCGGTTTGCTTTTTAGCGGGCGAGAAAAACGTGTCGGCTTTGCTCGAAAAGCTTAAAGGGCGTGATAAAGTAGTTATTTCCGCAATGCTGCTGCTCCCGTTTTTCCCGGACGATTTATTATGCTTTGTCGCGGGGCTTTCGTCTATGGGCGCGGGGTATTTTGCTTGCATAGCCATAATAACCAGGCTTATTTCGTCATTTTTAACAGCTTATTCTTTAGGCGGAAAAATTTTGCCTTACGATACTTGGTGGGGCGTTTTGCTTTGGGGTGCCATTATAGCGGGCGCGTTTTTTGCCGCTAAAAAAATATACGATAAAGGGGAGGTTTTCGAAAAGCGCGTTTCGCGCGTTAAAGAGTTATGGAAGTCTTTTACGAAAAAAACAAAATAACGCCTCGCGACGAAAAAAACGAAAGATTAAGGGAAAACGAAGCGAAAAAAAAGCCTATATCAAGCGCGCAAAATAATCGCGAGCGAGTTATACTGCACTCCGATTTGAATAACTTTTTTGCGAGTGTGGAGTGTGCTTTAAATCCCGATTTAAAGGGTAAAGCCATGGCGGTGTGCGGCAGTAAAGAACTTCGCCACGGCATAGTTTTGGCAAAAAGCGAAGAAGCCAAAAAGTTCGGAATAAAAACCGCCATGACGGTAAACGAAGCGTTGCGACTATGTAAAAATCTCGAAATCGTTTCGCCGCATCATGAAAAATATTCCGAATATTCTAAGCTTGCGCGAAAAATATATTTGGATTATACCGACTTGGTCGAGCCGTTCGGCATAGACGAAGCATGGCTCGACGTAACTCATTCCGCCGTTTTCGGAAGCGGTGAAGAAATAGCAAACGAAATTCGCGCGCGAATGAAAAAAGAGCTGGGACTTACTTGCTCCGTCGGGGTGAGCTATAACAAAGTGTTCGCAAAACTCGGTTCAGACCTGAAAAAACCTGACGGAACTACGGTTATCACCCGCGAAAACCGCATAAAAACCGTTTGGCGGCTGCCCGTCGAAAACTTGCTTTACGTAGGCAAATCGACGTTGGCGCGGCTTAATAAATATAATATTTACACTATCGGAGATCTAGCCGCCTCGGACGAGCAATTCATGCTTTCGCGTTTCGGCAAGTGGGGCGGAGTGCTGCGCTCATACGCGCGCGGCGAAGATTTGTCGCCCGTAAGAAAATACGGAGAGGAAGAGCAAGCTAAATCGGTGGGCAACAGCGTAACGCCGTATCGCGATTTAAAAAACGAAACCGACGTAAAAAACGTGCTTGCGTATTTATGCGAAAGCGTGTCCGAACGCGTTATGCGTTACGGCGCGGGCAAAGCAAAAACGGTTACTTTATCCGTGCGCGACAACGCTTTGGTATGGATAACTCGCCAATCGAAATTGCCTTATCCCAGCGTTTTGGCTAGCGATTTTTTTAAAGCCGCGGTCGCTCTGTTTAAAAAGAATTACGATTTTAAACGCCCAGTAAGAACGATAGGCGTTACCGTTAGCGACTTTTTATCATGCGAAGAAGGCGAACAGCTCGTTATCGGGCAGGATTTCGAAAAGTACGATAAGCGATTAGACTTAGAGAAAAAGGTTAACGCCTTGCGCGAAAAATACGGCAAAAACAGCGTGCGAATGGGAATAACGCTTTCCGATAAGTCGCTTGGCGGCGAGCAAGCGGACGAAAAGGAAATGAGTGCGCTGTCTAAAGAAGCCGAAAAATTTGAATAAAAGGGCAAAACTCTGCTCAAAAAATGTCATAAAGTTAAAAACGGCGGCAAAACGGTTGCAAAAATTCCGCTCGTGTGATAATATTAATCGCGAACGTAAAAATCGCGGCGTGTAAAAAAACGTATAAAGGCGTAAAAACGCAAAAACGCGTAAGCGGTACGGTTTTTGCCGCGCAGGAGTGTGTTATGGAAAATAAATTGATTGACGGAAAGCTTTTGGTTGAAAGAATAATCTGCTACGCAAAAAACTTTTTGTCTTTAAACGAGCTGGATGAAGTTTACGTCCGCAATTTGCTTTTAGGTCAGTTCGGGCTTACGGCAGCCGCCGTTAATCCGCATATCGACGAAGACACGATTGCAAAAATGCAGTTACCCGACGAGATATTCGACGATGTAAAAGCCTATTGCTTGCAAAATTCGCTCTGCGAAGAAGGGTACGAAGATATTTACGCAACGTATATATTCGGGCTGGTAACGCCTAAACCTTCCGAAGTCAATGCAACGGCTAAGCAACTGCGCGAAGGAATGGGGGCGAAAGAATTTTGCGAATATTTTTATAACCTTTGCATTAAAAACAACTACATTCGCAAAAGCGCGATCGATAAAAATATAGGTTGGTCGTTTAAAGACGGCGACCGTCAGCTCGAAATAACCATAAACCTTTCCAAACCCGAAAAGGACAATAAAGACGTAGCCAAGCTTTTAACAGCGCCTAAGGATACCACTAAATATCCGCTTTGCGCTTTATGTCGCGAAAACGAAGGCTATCGCGGAACACTCACGCATCCCGCGCGTACCAATCTTCGCACCATATCGTTAGAGCTTATGGGCGAAAAATGGTTTATGCAATATTCGCCTTACGCATATTTTTATCAGCACTGCATACTTTTATCGGGCGATCATACGCCTATGAAAGTAAGCAAAAACACCGTTGAAAAGTTGTTCGATTTTATCGAATACGTTCCGCATTATTTCGTAGGAAGCAACGCCGACTTACCTATCGTCGGCGGTTCGATATTAAACCACGAACATTATCAGGGCGGCTTACATGAAATGCCTATGCATAAAGCAAAAATCGCCCGCACTTTCAAATACGAAGCTTATCCGGACGTTGAAATCGGTCTCGTTAACTGGTATAATACCGTTATAAGAATTTCGGGCTACAATCGTAATTCGGTGGCGGATATCGCGGGCGAAGTTATCGAAGGTTGGAAAAAGTATAACGACGAAAGCGTAGACGTGATCGGCTTGGAAGCTGACGGAACTCGTCACAATACGTGCACCACGATTGCAAGATTTTTACCCGATAATCGTTACAGCGTAGACCTTATTCTTCGCAATAACCGCACCAGTGAGCAATATCCCGACGGAATTTTCCACGCGCATCCCGAATATCACAATATCAAAAAAGAGGGCATAGGGCTTATAGAAGCTATGGGGCTTTACATTTTGCCCGCTCGTTTAAAACGCCAACTCGGCGAAATAGAGCAAATTTTAATCACGCGCGATTATCAGCCCGAAGAGGTCGCAAAAGAAAATCACCCCTTGCACGTACATAAGGATATGATCGATAAGCTTATGCATGAAAATCCATCCGTTAAAGACGAAGCAAAGGCTAAAGAAATCGTTACTTCTTACGTTAACGAAGTTTGCGTAAACATCTTAAAAAACACCGCCGTTTTCAAAAACGACGAAAAAGGCGTTTCAGCTTTGGTGGGATTCTTAGAAACCGTAGGTATTCGCTAAAAATATAATAATTTAAGTATAAAAGAAGCTTGTTCTTAAATAAGAGCGAGCTTTTTTTGTTGCGATTTTTACTAATTAAAAACAAAAACGCAAATTAATACCCGTAAATCGCATAAATCGGTGCGGCGGTCAAATATAATAAATCACAAAGTTTTAATAAATCGGCGGTGTGCGTTATGGTTATAAAAAACATTTTACTGCTTTTAGGTTCGATAGCTGTTTTTTTAAGCGGGCTTAAGCTTATTAGCGACGAAGTAAGCGCGTTGTCCGGCGAAAAAATGAAAAAAACCATTCGCGCGGTGGCGGGAACAAGGTGCGGCGCGGCGCTTGCGGGGTGCGCTACCACGGCGCTTGCGCAAAGCAGTATTGCCACGAATATGATTGTTATAGGCTTTGTTGAAGGCGGGGTTATGAGCTTTCAACAAGCGGCAGCCGCGATAATGGGTACAAACGTCGGAACAACGATGACCGCTCAGCTTGTTTCGTTTTCGGCGGCGGGAGGCGGGTTCGATATAACCGCGATTGGTTGCGGGTTTGCTTTTATCGGCGTTTTGCTCAAGCTTTTTAAAAGCGAAAAAACCCGTTCCGTCGGCGGCGCGTTGTGCGGATTCGGATTTGTTTTTATAGGACTTATGCTCATGACTAACGCCGTTGAAAGTTTTAAAAACTATGTTTGGTTTAAAAATTTATTTTTGGTTGAAAATCCGTTGTTGCTTTTTTTAAACGGACTGGTTATAACCGCGGTAATTCAAAGCAGCTCGGTTGCGACGGGAATGATGGTCGTTTTAGGCTCTTTGGGGCTTTTACCCTTCGAAAAATCCGCTTTTTTGATATTGGGCAGTAACATCGGCACGTGTATCCCGGTCGTTTTTGCAAGTGCAAATAAAAGTGCGGAGGCAAAAAAAGCCGCGCTTTTTAACGTGGTTTTTAACGCGATAGGTTCGTTTTTGTTTTTTATTCCGCTTGCGCTGCTTGGCTCTAAAGTAAACTCGTTGCCCCTTTTTAAAGGTAGGGCGATAGGCAGAAAAATAGCTAATTTCCATACGTTTTTTAATTTGGCGGTGTGTTTGATTTTAGTGCCGTTTTTAAACGGCGTATGCGCGTTTACCGAAAAAATATATTACTTTTTTAACTTTTCGCATCAAAAAAACAAAAAACAATCGACTAATAAAAAAAGCGTCGCCGTGGCGACCAAATAGCTTTTTTTTCGACTAAATAATGCAAAAAATACACGCAGAAATATGATATATTAAAACAAAAACCTTGCGAGGTAAAACTTAATGAACATAAAATACAAGGTTTCGCGCGGCGGCTTGTATATTTATTTCGAAGGCGAGTTAGACGAGCATTATTCTAAGTTTGCGCGCGAACAAATTGACGAGCTTATCGAAAATAATACAAACGTTCGCTCGGTAGTGTTTAATATGCGCGGATTATCGTTTATGGATTCCACGGGTATAGGAATGCTTATCGGCAGATATAAAAAACTAAAAAGCTTAAAAATTCCGCTTTATATCGAAAATCCTTCGTTTTCGGCAGACAAGGTTTTTTCGGCGGGCGGCATATATACGCTTATTCCTAAGTTATAATACGAAAAACGGAGAAAAATAAAAATGAAAAACAAAATGTGCATCAAATTCGATTCGCTTTCTGAAAACGAGCAGTTCGCCAGAACGGTTATCGCAGGGTTTATTATGGGAACGGACCCCACGGTCGAAACGCTTACGGACGTTAAAACGGCTGTTTCCGAAGCGGTTACAAATTGCGTCGTTCACGGCTATCCGGACGGAGGCGGACAAATAACGATGGAATGTTTTATCGACGACGATTATTTTTTACATATAACCATATCGGACGAAGGCGTCGGAATTGCAGATTTAAAACAAGTGTTAGAGCCTTTTTATACCTCGCGCCCGTTTGCGGAAAGGGCAGGTATGGGCTTTACGATAATGCGAACTTTTATGGATTCGTTTTCGGTCGATTCCGAAATTAATCGCGGAACCAAGGTTTGCATGACTAAAAATTTGCGCCGCGCCTCTTAGAGGTAAAAAATGCTTACGCACGAACAAACCGTTTCATTATTAAACGCCGCGAAAGCGGGCGATAAAGCCGCGAAATCTACACTGATAAGCGAAAACGAGAATTTAATACGCAGCGTTTTAAGGCACTTTAAAAATAAAGGCGAATGTTACGACGATTTGTATCAAATCGCGTGCGTCGGGTTTATGAAGGCAATAAATAATTTCGACCAAAGTTACAACGTTCGTTTTTCAACATATTTGGTGCCTATGATAATCGGCGAAATCAAACGCTTTATGCGCGACGACGGAATTATCAAAGTTTCGCGCGTGATAAAGTCAAATCGGCTAGAAATAACCAGATTTATCGAAAAAGCTAAGTCGTTAAGCGGCGGCGAAGAACCTACGATTGAAGAAATAGCAACTGCGCTTAATATGGAAAAATCCGACGTCGTTTTGGCGTTAGATTCGGCAAAAATGCCACTTTCCATCTACGAAAAACAAGATGACGACGACGGCTCGTTAGAGCTTATAGATAAAATCGCCGCACCGTACGAAGAAGAAAAAATGGTCGATAAAATTATGCTTAAAGCAATTATCGAAAAATTAGACGTTCGTTCGAAAAAACTAATACTTTTGCGCTTTTTTCGCGATAAAACGCAAGCTGAAACCGCAAAAGCATTAGGCGTTTCGCAAGTACAGATATCGCGATTGGAAAATAAAATTTTAGCAGAACTTAAAGATAAAATCGCGAATTGAAAGTGCTTAAAAATTAATTTTAAAGGCGACGCTTTACGCGCCGCCTAAGTTTTTCTTTTGAATTTAAAAATTTTAAAAAAGTGCGGCTATATGTCGATTATCGGCTGGTTCGCGCTTTTTTTAATCTTTCGTTTATCCGATTTTTGTAATGAAAGCGTTTAATTTTAAAACGGTTATTTGTTGTGCGTTTACGTTGCGAAGTTCCAGTGTGCCGCTAGACGTAAGCGTAATTATATGCTTTGCGGAAAGGCTTGCGGCATCTACTTCTGCGGCAACCGTTTGAGTAGAAACGGTTTGTGTAAGTTCCGTGCCGTTAAGATAATATGCCAAAGCAAGTCTGCCTGCGGCACCGCTTATGCTTGCGAAATAGCTTATCGCGTAAACGCCCGCTTGTAACGTTATCGCAGTTGCGTCGGCGTTTAATTCCGAGCCGCTTTGATTGTTATATTCTTGCGTTAAATTTATGGCAGTGCCGGCACCGGTGGTTTCGGCAGCGTTCGAATATTCGGCTATTAAACTTTCGCCTACGGGTCCTTGAGGCCCTGTCGCGCCGGTAGCGCCGGTTGCACCCGTAGCGCCTGTTGCGCCGGTAGCACCTGTCGCGCCCGTTGCGCCCGTTTCTCCGCGCGGACCTTGTATTCCTTGTATTCCTTGCGGACCTTGAGGACCTTGCGGTCCGATTGCGCCTTGAAGCCCCATATTTCCGCGCGGACCTTGCGGGCCGGGCGGACCTTGTATTACGCGAACGCCGCAATCGCGTCCGTTATTGAAAAATCCGCCGCAACATCTGTTGCAAACTAAAAGCGTTTTATCGAAATTTAAAAGCATAATCAAATTCCCTCCGCCGCTTAAAATTAAGTCGGCTTATTATATTATACGCCGACGTTAGGATAAAGGTTAAAAACGCCGCAACCCGAAAAAGACGGGTGCGGCGCAAAAAATCGTATTAAATTTATTATTTAACGTTTTCTAAATTAGAATCGTTCGGAATATAAACGGGGCGTCGTTTTGCTTCGAAGTAGGCGTTGCAAGCGTATCTTGCGATAATTCCTAAAGCCAAAAGCGTAAAGCCGCAAAACATAGCCATAAAGAATACGAGCGTCAATATGCTTGAAAAATAAACGGAGCACAGTCTTAAAATAAGCAAAACTACGAGGGCTATTGCAGAAACGCAAGTTAAAAACGCGCCGCCGCTGAAAATTAACTTAACGGGTAAATCGGAAAAGTTTATCAAGCCCGCCACCGAATAATTCATGAGCGCACGGAAGCTCCATTTCGTTTTGCCCGCAACGCGCTCGGCGTTTTCGAAGGGGAGCCAATAGGTTTTAAAGCCTACCCAGCCGAATATGCCTTTCGTAAAGCGGTTAACTTCGCTCATAGAAAGAACGGCGTCAACCATTTTGCGTTTCATCAATCTGAAATCGCGCGCGCCGTCGGCAACGTCGGAGCGGCCGGCTTTGCCCAATATGCGATAAAAAAGCTTGGAGCAAGCCGAACGAATAGGCGGTTCGCCTTTGCGTGTGGCTCGGCGGGTTGCAACGCTGTCGTAGTCTTGTTCGTTTAAAATTTTAAGCATTTGCGGCAAAAGCGAGGGCGGGTCTTGAAGGTCTGCGTCCATAACGGCAACGAAATCGCCGTCTGCGTTTTTAAAGCCCGCGTACATAGCCGCCTCTTTTCCGAAATTGCGCGAAAAAGAAATATATTTAACCCGATTATCGGTTTCGGCTAAACTTTTTATAATCGAAAGAGTTTGGTCTTTAGAGCCGTCGTCGATAAAAAGGATTTGCGCGTTATAATCGCTAAGCGTATCCAAAACGCCGCAAAGTTCCTTATAAAACGGCGGCAGTGCCTCTTCTTCGTTGAAGCAGGGGACTATTAAAGAAAGTTTCATCATTTATCCTATCAATCCTTTTATAAATATTTCGATGCCGATCGCTATTAAAATAACGCCGCCTAAAATTTGCGATTTATCGGCAAGTTTTGTTCCGAAGCGTTTGCCTATAAATACCCCCGCGGTGCAAATTATTAAAGTTACCGTGGCAATTATAAGCGCGCAAACGAGAGCGGGTAAGAATTCGTAGCCGTCTATCGTAAAACCTACGGAGAGGGCGTCTATAGAGGTTGCGATTCCTTGCAATAAAAGCGCGCCGAGCGAGAGGGTAGTGCCTTTTGCGCTTACGGGCGTTTCTGCATTTTCATCGGATATAAGAACTTCGGGATTAGCGTTTTTGTTTGATTCTTTCGGTTTTTTAACCCCGTCTATAATCATTTTTCCGCTTATAAACGCAAGCAGAACGAGCGCGGCGTAAGGGATAAACGGTTTTATAAAGTTGAACGCGTCTACTAAAGAAGAAACCAAGAACCAGCCTAATAGCGGCATAAGCGCTTGAAAAAACGCGAATGTGCCCGAAATTAAAAATATTCGTTTTTTAGGCATGTTCGGCTCGCTTAATCCGTTTGCTAGCGAAACCGAAAACGCGTCCATCGAAAGCCCTAGTCCCAAAAGCGCACTGTTTAGATAAAACGCAAAATCCATGAAAAATTTACTCCGTTAAAAAATAAAAAAAGTTGCGTATTTACAAGTTCGCCCCGAAAAAACGGGGCGAATGAGACGTATATTATTTAAATTTTTAGTTTATCAGCGACCTAGTTTTAAGTTTGTCGCCATGGCTATCGCACGCCTTGCGCGGTCGCAAACACCGTCCACGGTAAAGCCGAAGTGTTCGAAAAGAAGCTTTGCGTCGCCCGAAGCGCCGAACGAGTTCATGCATAAGTATTCGGAAGATTCCGTGCCGTATTTATACCAGCTGTGCGGGGTTCCCGCCTCAACGAAAACACGAGCCTTTATTTTTGAAGGCAAAACGCTTTCGCGGTAATTTGACGTTTGTTTATCGAAAAGTTCCAAGCAGGGGGCGGAAACGACGCGTACGTCTATTCCTTCCTGTGCGAGTTTTTCTTTGGCTCGCATGCAAAGATCCACTTCGGAGCCGCTTGCCGTTAAAATGCAATCGGGGGTGAATTTCTTTTCGGAATAGCTCAAAACGTACGCACCTTTATCCGCTCCTTCTTTAGAGGAGGGGATAAGCGGCAAGGTTTGTCTGCTTAAAACTATAACCGAAGGTCCGTTGGTGTTCAAGGCGCGTTGCCAAGCGGTTAACGTTTCGTTTCCGTCGGCAGGGCGGTAAACGCTTACGCCGGGAATGGAACGAAGCCCTACGAGTTGTTCGACGGGTTCGTGAGTAGGACCGTCTTCGCCTACGCCGATACTGTCGTGCGTTAAAACGTAAATTACTTTAAGCCCCATAAGAGCGGAAAGCCTTATGGCGTGTTTCATGTAATCGCTGAAAACGAAGAACGTAGCGCAGTAGGGGATAAGTCCGCCGTGCGCCGCAATACCGTTACAGACGGCACCCATGGCGTGCTCCCTTATTCCGAAATGCATGTTAGAACCGCTTCTGTTTTCCGCAGAGTAATATTCGCGGTTTATCATGTTGGATTTGTTCGAGGGTGCTAAATCCGCACTGCCGCCGAATAAAGCGGGCAATTTATCCGCAACCGCGTTTAAAACTTTAAAGCTATAGCCTCTGCCTGCGTCCGCTTTGTCGAAGTCGATAGAAAGGTTTTTAACCGAATCGGGGATAACGCCCTTTGCTCTGTCGCGATATTCGCGCGCCAATTCGGGGTAGGTTGCCTCGTAGCTTTTAAACAACTTTTTCCAACGGCGCATAGCGCGTTTTCCGCGAGTAGCGGCGCTTTCGCAGTGGTGTTTAACTTCCGCGGGAACTTCGAACGGCGCATAATTCCAACCCAGGTTTTCTTTAAGTTTCGCGAGGTTTTGCGCGCCGAGCGGTGCCCCGTGGGATTTTTCGGAGCCTTCGAGCGGCGAGCCGTATCCTATTTTCGAATTGCAAATTATCAGGTTTGGTTTCTTCGATTTTTTCGCTTTGATTATTGCACGATGAATTGCGGCTATATCGTTTGCGTCGGCTATTTCGCTTACGTTCCAACCGAGTGCTTTATGCCTTGCCCCCACGTTTTCGTCGAACGCGTTTTTGGTGTCGCCCTCGATTGTGATATTGTTTTTATCGTAAAGAACGATAAGTTTGTTTAATTTGAGCGTACCTGCCAAAGACGCGGCTTCGTTTTCGATGCCTTCTTCCATGCAACCGTCGCCGCATATGGCGTAAGTGTAGTGATTGACTATTTCGAAGCCTTCGCGGTTAAAACGTGCAGCCATGGCGGTTTCCGCAATAGCCATACCGACGGCGTTTGCAATACCTTGACCTAACGGCCCCGTGCTGATTTCAACGCCGGGGGTAACGCCTCTTTCGGGATGTCCGGGAGTGCGACTTCCGAACGTTCTGAAATTTTTAAGGTCGTCTATCGAAAGGTCGTATCCGAAAAGGTGCAAAAGCGAATAAAGCATGGCAGAACCATGCCCTGCGGAAAGAACGAATCTGTCGCGGTCTTCGAAAGAAGGTTCTTGCGGATTAAATTTTAAAAAATCAGCAAAAACGGTATAGGCTATGGGAGCTGCGCCGAGAGGGAGCCCGGGGTGCCCTGAATTTGCCTTTTCGATTTGTTCTGCCGAAAGCACGCGAATTGCGTTAACTGCAAGCTGTTTGATATTCATTTGTCATCTCCGATAATGCTGTTTGCCAAGCGTTTGTGCGCTTAGGCTTTTTTCTTCTACGATTATACTACACAACGCGAAATTATTCAAGCGTTTTTGCGGCGATTATCGTTTAAAATCGTTAAAATGCGTTTGAAAAAATCGCGTTTTTCGTTTACGCGGCTTAAGATTGCTTTACAATTGCTTGCGATTATTATATAATAGATATTATTCAACATCGTGGGGTAATGGGCGTCGATAAGCTTTAACGGCAAAGGGGCCTCGTTTTATTCGTCGGTTTTATTTTTCGGCGGATTTACCACGATAACGAAAGCAAAACAAAAAGCGCGTCGCGCTAAATGAGGATGTGCATCATGGCAGATAAAAACAACGATAAGCAGTTCGTAAAAGAAGTTGCGGACATGAAAGAAGATTTTGCAAAATGGTTTACGGACGTGGTGATAAAAACCGAACTCGTAGACTACGGTCCGGTAAAGGGCACTATGGTCATTCGCCCTTACGGCTATGCCATTTGGGAAAATATTCAAGCGGAATTAAACGCACGTTTTAAAAAACGCGGCGTTAAAAACGCGTATTTTCCCATGTTTATACCCGAAAGCTATCTTAAAAAAGAAGCGGAGCACGTAGAAGGTTTTGCTCCCGAGGTAGCCGTCGTCACTTACGCGGGCGGGCAAGAATTAAGCGAAAAGCTCGTGGTGCGCCCCACCAGCGAAACCATAATTTGCAATATGTTCGCGAAATGGATGCAAAGTTATCGCGATTTACCTATAAAAATGAATCAGTGGTGTAACGTAGTCCGTTGGGAAAAAACCACTCGTCCGTTTTTGAGAACGAGCGAATTTTTATGGCAAGAAGGACACACCGCTCACGAAACGGAAGCCGAAGCTCGCGAAGAAACCCAAAAAATGCTCGAAGTTTATAAAGAATTTGCTGAAACCTGCCTTGCCATTCCCGTAATTTGCGGCAGAAAAACCGACAAAGAAAAGTTTGCGGGTGCGGTCGAAACTTACGGCATGGAAGCCATGATGCTCGACGGAAAAAGTCTTCAAGCGGGCACTTCGCATTACTTGGGGCAAAACTTTGCGAAATCGTTCGGTATGAAATATTTAAGCAGAGAAGGCAAGCTAGAGCACGCTTATTCCACGTCTTGGGGTGTATCCACTCGTCTAATCGGCGCGCTTATAATGGCGCACGGCGATCAGCGCGGGCTAATATTGCCGCCGGTAGTCGCTCCGACGCAGGTAATAATAGTTCCGGTGGCGGCGCACAAACCCGGCGTGACCGAAAAAGCGCGCGAAATTACTCAAATGCTTTTAAACGAAGGCATAAGAGCCGAATGTGACGAAAGGGATATGAGCCCCGGCTGGAAGTTTAACGAATGGGAAATGAAGGGCGTTCCCGTAAGAATAGAAATCGGTCCGCGCGATATAGAAAAGGGCGAATGTGTAATAGTCCGCCGCGATAATTTAGAAAAATCCGTATTACCGCTAGCCGAATTGTCGTCGTTAAAAGAACTTTTAACCGTAATACAATCGGATATGCTCGAAAAATCGCGTAAATCGCGCGACGAGCGTATAAAAGAGGCAAATTCGCTGGAAGATATTAAGCGTTTGTGCGACGAAGGTAATTTCGTAAAAGCTTGCTGGTGCGGCGAGCGCGAATGCGAAGATAAAGTAAAAGAATACGCTCAGGCAACTTCTCGCGTTATGATCGAAGAACCTTTGGAAGAAGGTGCCGTTTGCCCGATATGCGGCAAGCCCGCCAAAAAGAAAGTCTATTTTGCAAGGGCGTATTAATAAGCGATGAAATCTTTGTTTTTTAAAAAAACAAACCGCCGCGTAATGCGAAAAAACAGAAGCGAAAAAAGCGTGTACGCGCGCGAGCTTTCTCGTTATAAATGGTATTGCCCGAATACGTTCGATAAAACGGACGCCGCTTTGGCGTTTTTGATAGCAATAGCGATTTTTACCGCGTTGCCTTACGTTTTAAGTCCGATTTTGAGTTTGTTCGGCGGCTTCGTTTCGTATATTCAACTGTATTGTATATCCGCGATTCTTTCGCAAGCGGCGATACTGTGCATTGCGTTGGGCTTTAGCAAAGTTCGCGGCGTTCCGATTTTTTCGGGCGGGGGGTATTGTTGCAAGTTCGATATCAAACTGCTTATTCCTTGCGTTTTGCTTACCTTGGCTACTTCGATTTTGCTCACGCCCGTGCATACCGAGTTTGCGGAATATATGGGTGTGCTTAAGTCGCTTTTTTCTTACGGCGAAGAAGCCGATATAATTATAAACGTGGCGGATATTTCGCTTAGCGACATTTTCGCTTTGCTCCTTGTGTTTTTTGTGATAGTGCCGATAGCGCCCGCCATATGCGAAGAAGCGCTTTTTCGCGGAGTTATAGCGCGCGGGTTAAGCGAAACGGGGGCGTTGAGCGCGGCTGCGCTGTCCGGGCTTTTGTTCGCGTTGATGCACGGAAATTATGCGCAACTGTTATTGCAATTCGTTTTAGGTGCCGAAATCGGGTATATCGTTATAAAAAGCGGTAATTTTGCTGCGGGAATGGCGATGCATTTTACTAACAACGCGTTCGCTATGATATACGCCGTCGTTTTGGTTTTTGCACAAACTACCGCTCTCGGTGCGGGGCTTTACGCCGCCTTGATTTTACTGGGCGTCGGTTGCGCGGTGGCGGCTGTGTTTTTGTTCGT
>CAZNKA010000010.1:0-16125 GCA_964573495.1 uncultured Acidiphilium sp.
GAGTTCTCTCTTAAAAACCGCTCGTTTTTTAAAACGCAGCAAGCAAAAATAAGTTCGGGAAAAATAAGCGAAAATTCGTCGGAGCAAAGTTCGTTTAAATTTGCGTTTTTAAAGCTTTCGCACAAATTTTCGGCGGCGACGCTAGCCGCGCCCGAAGCAGCCGACGCAAAATAATTTATATATTCGCCGTATGCGCTCGGCTTTTTGCCCTCCGTTTTGCTTTTTAAAGCTAAGTTTTTAAACTCGCCGACCTCGGCGTTCACGCATAAAAGGCGCGAAAACTCGAGCATATCCGCAACCCCGCGGCAATATTCGTTGAATAAAATCAAAGAGCCGTCGTTAGTTTTATCGAGCGGAATAACGTTTATACAAAACAAATAAAACGCAGAGCAAGCCCCCGCCCCGAACAAACAAAAAACAACCGCGTTTTTAACGAAAAGCAAGGTGCAGAAACACGCCCCGCAGTATATAAGCGAAATAATCAGTCCGCCGAAAGCTATTGTTTTAAGTTTTGAGGGGCTGATTTTTTTTACGGCAACAAACGCGCTTTCGCCCGCGTCGCCGAAAATCGGAGAAATTTTTGCCCGCCATTTGCCGAAGCCGAACGATTCGTTTTCGAACCGACAATCTCGCTCTAACGTAATTAAACCGAAGTTGATTTTTACAGGGCACGCGCCCGACTTTAACGCAAAAATCAAGTGCCCCGATTCGTGAACGAATACGGATAAGTAATAATTGATTATAAGCCCCGCCACGCTTAATAAAATTACGCTAAGCCAATCTAAGCAAAGCGCGAAGCGGGCGCGCAAACAAAGCCCTAAAAAGGCGACCAGCCACAAAAAGCCCGCCAATAGATCGATTAACGCACGTTTCAGTTTAAAACTCATATAGTTTTTCTCCGTTCAAATAATGCATATAACCTTCTAAATTATCGCTTTCGACAAGGCTTACCGCGTCCGAACCGATAGCGCGTAAAACGCAAAAAATCAATGCCGCGCCGAAAGGCAAAACTTGCGCCCGCCTTAAATCGAGATTATATTTATTCGCCGCATTTTCGGCGGTTAGCTCGAACAATTCGCAAAGCCTTTGCTCTAGCTCTTTTTGCGAAAGGACGTAACCGTTTTGCTTTTCGCGATTATACTCGCCGCCGCCCGAACCTATATACGCAAGCGAATTGGCGGTGCCGCCGATAGCGCAAATTTTTAGATTTTCCGAGCGGCAAAGCTTAAACAAAAAGTCGAAATCAAGTTCTTCCAATCGCTTTTTTGCCGATAAAAGAGCATCGGAAGCGTTGCGCGCGCATTTTTCGCTTAAAACAACCGCGCCGCACGGCACAGACTTTGCGTAAACGACTTTTCCGCCCTTAGCCGCAACGACCTCGGTAGACCCGCCGCCGACGTCTATAACCAAGCCGTCCGCCCCGCCGAGCGCGCCGAACAGCCCCATTGCCGCTTCTTGCTCGCCGCTTAAAACGTCTACGCAAATACCGAAGCGTTTTTTAACTTCCGAGCAAAACTCTTCGCCGTTTATCGCGTTGCGAACCGCCGCCGTGGCAAAACAATTAAAATGCGTTTTCCCTAGTTTTTCCGCCTTCGATACAAGCGCGGAAATTCCGTCCAAAGTGCGGATAATCGACCTATAGCCCAACTTTTTATCTTCGGTAATACCCTGAATGAGCTGAGTGGTAACCAAATCGCGCAATAAAATTTTTCCGCCCGAATATACGACTATCCGAACGGAATTACTGCCAATATCTATTACGGCTTCCAAGCAGCAAGCCTTTACATCATTCATCATTTATCGCCTTCGAATTTATAGCCTAACTCACGCGAACGTTCTTCGATTTTCCATTCGCTAAGCCAAATATCGATATCGTCTTCAAGCTGTTCTTTTTTTTCTTCCAGACGAGCTATCTCGCTTTTTATTGCGTTTATCTCTTTTTCTTTTACTTTTATTTGCACTATTTGATACATCATTACGGATATCAATATTACCAAAAGCAGAACCGCCGCCGCGGTCGCCGATGCGGCTACCCTTTTCAGCTTGTCTATCTTCATTCCTTTTAAGCTTCCTTAGTGTTTTTACGTGAATATTATACAACTTGTTTAATAAAAAAGCAATCTTTTTATCGCAAATTTTGCTTATCGTTAAAAAACCAGCCAAAAACGCAACGAGCATATAAAACCTAAGATTCGCATCAAAATAACGATTTTTTCCGATAACGAAAATAAAAAAAGCACCCGCGCACGATAACAAATACTCTATGCGCCGCGCGAACTCGTTTTTTAAAACGAAAAAAGGCGCGCTTAAAACATATCCGCAAAGCCGCCCGCAAACCCCCAGCGAAAAACAAATAAGCGCGTAATATAATTGATTTTCCGCCTCGAACGTCATTTAATTAATTTTTTAAGCAGCGGAATTTTTTCGCCCGCGTATTTTATGTCGTTTATAAGTCCGTCGACGGTTAATTGCCCGCTTTGCCGCGAAAACGCCGCGATTTTAAGCCCTTCACCCAAAACAATCATTCTTGCGCCCGAAAATAAAGTTAAAACTATTTTTTCGGCAGACAAATCGTTCACGTCTTTAACGCACGTGGCGCAAAAACGCTTGCGCTCGATAACGCTCAGCGAGTGTTCGCATTTTTCGTTTTCCATAAGCTCCTTTACCGCGCGAAGGACAGCCGCGCGTCTTTGCTTTTTTATTCGCTTTATTTATATGCGATTTTTTTTAAATTATTACCGCCTAAAAAAACGAATAAATAACTTTTTTAAGCTAAGGCGCAATTATTAACTTTTATACTCTGCATAACGCCTTAAACGCGGCTTGTCAACCATAAAAGGAATAAAATCGGATTTCGGTTTTATTTTTAAAAAATCAAAAAGCCCCGTAAAAACAGAGCTTTTTGCGATTTTATTATTTTTTTATTATAGTTTTTTTGTCCTCAAAAAAATCTTAAAAATTCTGCAAACGAATAATTCAACGGTTAAATTTTCAAATCGCCCTGATCTATTATTCCTTTTTTACGCATAAATTCGCATACGAAAAGACTGATTGCCGCCGGCAAAACGAACATTAAAAGAGCTATTCCCGCGGCGATTATCCAAGGCGAAAGCCCTACTTCGGAACTTGCGTTAATCACACCGATAACGCCCACCAAGCCGCTGGTGCCCATGCCGCCGCCGGACGCGTCGCAACAAAGCTTAAACAAGCAAGTCGAAAGAGGGCCGCACACCGCGCTTGCGATTACGGGCGGAACGAACAACACGGGTTTTTTCATAACGTTGGGAATTTGAAGCATACTCGTTCCCAAACCTTGCGATATAAGCCCGCCCCAACCGTTTTCGCGATAACTCATTACGGCAAAGCCTATCATATGACAAGCGCATCCGACGACAGCCGCGCCGCCCGCAAGATACATATTATACACTTCTTCGGGGGTGCCGCTGCTTATAACGCCGGACGCCACGACTACCCATATAGCCGCGGAAGAGGTCGGGAGCGTCAGCAAAAGTCCCATTACTACGGAAATAACCACGCCCATCACGAAGGGAACCGCGCCCGTAGCAACCGTTATGCCCTTACTTAAAAGGCTTATAATCCATATAAACGGCACCGAAACGAAACAACCGATAAACGCGCTGAAAATGCAAGTTAACGGAACGACTAAAATATCGAGCTTGGTTTTACCCGCAACCAAATTGCCTAGCTCGACAGCCGCAAGCGCGCAAATATACGCGCTTATGGGGTTGCCGGGCGTACCTTTTTGCGCTATTAAACCGAAAAGCGAATTCGCCGAACCGTTAAGTTCAATGCTTATAGACGAAAAAGTTATTTTCGCGCCGATTATTTGTTCGGCATAAGCACCCATAAAGCCCGCCACCACTGCGGAAAACACTACCAAACCTTTGGCGTTTAATTTAGAGGCTATGCCAACGCCGATGCCGGCGCCCATCAAAACGCTCGCAACCGAACCGATAAGCGCAAAAATCGAACCTACCGAAGCAACGCCCGCGTTCGTAAACAGCGTGCCTATAGTTTTTAAAATAGTGCCCGCGATTAACGTCACGAACAAGCCCTGAGCCATACCCGAAAACGCGCTTATGAACCAGCGTTCGGCAAGTTTTTTAATAACCACGCCGCTTTTTGAGCCTTCGCTTTCGCTTGAATTTTCAACCGTTTTATCTGTTTCGTCCATTTTTTCTCCTTAGCAAAAAAATCGCATATGTTTAATCTAAATTTATTTTAACGAGTTTGTTTTCGACCAAATCGCACGAAGTCAAATAAAAGTCGATGCCGCTTAAATAAACTTTTTTATCGGCGCGCGCGTCTTTGCCGTGCAAATGCCCGTAAACCGCCGCACTGACCCCGTTTTGGCACATGAGTTCTAAAAATTTATTACTTTCGCGCTTTACGTTGAAAGGCGGAAAATGCGTTATGCAAATGATTTTATCGCCTTCTTCTTGCAATTTTTTAGCGGCAAAAAAAGCAAGGCGCAAGCGCTCCGTTTCGCGCATATAAATCTTTTCGTCTTCCTTAGAAAAATCGGGCGAACCGGGAACGTTCCACCCGCGCGAGCCGCAAAAAACCACGTTTCCGAATTTTACTGCGTCGTTTTGCAAAAGATAACAATTTTCAGGAACTTTTTCGCGTATGCGCGAAACGCCCTTCCACCAATAATCGTGATTGCCTCGAACGAATATTTTTTTACCTTTTAAGTTTTTAAAAAATTCAAAATCTAAAGCCGCTTCAGAATAATTCATAGCCCAGCTTATATCGCCGGCTATTATAACGACGTCGTCCTCGCTGACTTTTTCGTTCCAATCGAGCGTTATTTTTTGCAAATAATCGTTCCAATTAGAGCCGAAAATATTCATAGGCTTAGGATCCGCCGCAGACATATGAAGGTCGCTTATGGCAAAAATCTTCACTTTATCACCCTTTGCGGATTGCTCCGCGCGTTAATTACCCCCGCGCGCAAAAAGCCGTTTAAGCCTATGCGGGCGTTATTAAGGGGCGCGAAAATCGCACCCCGCGTTAAGTTTTTTCGTTTTTTTACGGCAACAATTCGCAAAAACCGCTAAACAACTAAATAATAAGCTTAATTAAATCTATCGAAAGAGAGAACAGTAATAAAGCGATCAGCCCCACGGCATGAATAATCCCCTCGACTTTTCTGTTCACGGGTTTTTTGCGCACCCACTCGATAGCCACGAACACGGCGCGCGCGCCGTCAAGCGCGGGAATGGGCAGCAAATTAAACACCGCCAGCGAGACGCCTATAAGTCCTGCCATCTCTAAGGTGTAATTAAACCCTTGCGACGCGACTTGCGAAGTGAGCGCGATAGTGCCTATAGTGCCGCTCATATTGCTTATGGAAAGCTTGCCCGTTAATATCTGCCAAAGCGCGCGAAGCGAAACCGCGCAATTTTTAAGCGAATAAACTACCGCTCTGCCTATATTTTCGAAAAATCCGAAGCGAACGTTTTCTGAAGACATTCGCCATTGCCCTTGAAGAGTTTCTACGTTTAAAAACTTTAAACATTGCTCGTCGGAAAAGCTAGAATAATCTACGCCCGGCGCGTCTGCGTCGACTTCGATTAAAACGCGCTCCGCCTCGGAATCGCTAATCGCCCTCGAAACGAAAACGTAGAATTTATCGCCCGTTTTCAGTTTGCGCACCGCTTCGCATAAAACCTCTTGCGAATAAGCGCGCGGAAACGACAAATAATCGTCTGCACTTACTGCATACTCTGCCTTTTTTCCGTTTTTATCATATACGGTGTATCCGTAATAATAATCTTCGCCCAAAGCGGCAAGCTCGCCGTTTTCTTTTGCGGGCGAGTCGTAGCAGTAACGAAGAATCCAGTCGCCTGTGCTTACGACGTAAGGAGAATTTATTTTAAGCGTTTCGCTTGCGCCTATTATCGTCGCAAACGAAAGGCTTTTTAAAACGCCCGAATAATCTTGCAAATTGCCGGAGTTAGGGGTGCTTTTTAGCTTAATTTTAATTTTTTGACGTACTCCGCCGCGCAAAACCTCGGCGCTTATCTCGTCGCCTTCCTTGCACCCGTCGAGCGCTCCGATAATATCTGTCGAAAGATATATATCTTTTTCGTTAAGAGTTAAAATAACGTCGCCGTCGTTAAGGGTTAGCTCGGCGGGGTTTTCTATCTCGAAAGCTTGAACGCACATTTGCCCGTACCCGCAAAAAGCAATCGAAAAGACCAAAATCGCACTGATAAAATTCATGAAAGCGCCGGCAATAAGCACTAAGATTCTTTGCCACGGCTTTTTATTATTGAAGGCGCGCGGGTCTGCGTTATCTTCGTCTTCGCCCTCGAAAGCGCAATATCCGCCGAGCGGCAACGCGCGAATACTGAAAAGTTCGCCGTTTTTCAGCTTGCGCTTATATAACGCGGGGCCCATTCCTATAGAAAATTCGTTAACGCGAAAATCGAATATTTTTGCAACGATATAGTGCCCGAATTCGTGCACCGTTATCATAAACAAAAGTATTAAGAGCGCCACCAAAACCGAAAAAACGGTACTAATAACGCCGCTCGCGTTTAAATTAAAAATCAAGTTTTCGATACTGTTCAAATGGTTTACTCCTTAAAAAGCCGAGCGCATTCCCTGGCTTTAAAATCCGTGTAGGCAAGATTTTCATAAGTTACGGGCAAGTTTTCGCACTCGTTTATTGCTTTTTCTATGCGAGCGGCTATGCCGTTATAGCCTATTTGTCCGCTTAAAAACATTTTTACGGCTTGTTCGTTGGCTCCCGAAGCCGCGCAAGGCACGCAACCGCCCGCCTTTGCCGCCTCTAGTGCAAGCGCGAAACAAGGATATCGCGTTAAGTCAACGTTTGCAAAATGAAGCGGTGTAGCCGTAAAATCGAAGGACTGAACGCCGCAAAATTTCCGCTCCGGATAAGAAAGCGCAAGCTGAATGGGAAGCTCCATCGAAGGATTCGCTATTTGCGCTATAACTGCGTTGTCTTCGAATTCGACCATAGAATGAATTGCGCTTTCGGGATGAATAAGCACTTTTATTTTGCTTAAATCGCAGTTAAAAAGGTGCATTGCCTCTATGACTTCCAATCCCTTGTTGAACATGGTTGCGCAGTCTACGGTAATTTTTGCACCCATTTGCCAATTGGGATGTTTGAGCGCCATATCCGGCGTTACGAAAGGCAATTTTTCGATAGGAACGTCGCGCAAAGCGCCGCCGCTTGCGGTAAGCAATATTTTTTTAAACGGCGCGCTTCTGTTAAAATTAAGCGCTTGCCATATAGCGGAATGCTCGCTGTCTACGGGGATTATTTCCACGCCGTTTTTTCGAGCAAGCGGCATTACTATTTCGCCGCCCGCAACGAGAGCTTCTTTATTGGCGAGCGCAACCGTTTTTTTGCGATTAACCGCCTCGATTACCGCTTTGAGCCCACAAAAACCCACCACCGAAACGAAAACCAAATCCGCCTCGTCGCACACGCAGTGCTCTAAGGCATGCTCTCCGGTGTAAAGCGTAACGTCTTCGGGCATAAGTCCTATTTCCGAAACCTTTTCCGGATCGGTAAGTCCCGCCACCGAAGGCTTGAACAGGCGTATTTGTTCGCCTAAAAGCCGCGTGTTCGAGCCGCAGCAAAGCGATACTATTTTATATTCGTCCGGATAGCGCGAAACTACTTGCAAAACTTGTTTACCGATAGAACCCGTGCTTCCGAGCAACGCGATTTTTTTCATTTTTATATTAAACCTGAATTTATAACGAAGAATGAACTCTTACGTGAAAACGACGAAGAACGAACTTGTGCGATTATAGAAAAATCTAGTTCTATGGGAGTAATAATGTTTAGATGCGAGCACAAGCAGGCGTTCGGCGTTTTTTAAAGGGAGCGACCTTTTCGGTCGCAGGAATTTAAAAAAACGACGAAGAACGAACTTGTGCGATTATAGAAAAATCTAGTTCTATGGGAGTAATAATGTTTAGATGCGAGCACAAGCAGGCGTTCGGCGTTTTTTAAAGGGAGCGACCTTTTCGGTCGCAGGAATTTAAAAAAACGACGAAGAACGAACTTGTGCGACGCAGATAAGCATTATTACCTTACATGAAGGTTGCCGCAAGCCATATAAACGGCGCCGCAAAGGACATTCCGTCTACCCTATCCAACAAACCGCCATGCCCCGGGAGCAGTTTCCCGGAATCTTTAACACCTACGCGGCGTTTAATATAACTTTCGGCTAAGTCGCCGATTTCGGTAAAAGCCGCAGCGACGAAACCTATCAACGCGAAGTATACGTACGGATCAACCGAGCCGGAATAAGCCACTCGATTTTGCGCGTTAAGCACGGCGTAAACCAAAATTCCGCCACCTGTGCCACTGAGCAAACCGCCTATCGCACCGCTGATGGTTTTTTTAGGACTTATCGACGGGCAAAGTTTTTCGCCCTTAAAAAGCATTCCCGTAAAAAACGCAAAAGTATCGGCAAGCGGCGAAACGGCAAACAAAAGCGTAAGCGCAACAAGAGAATTGCTTTCTAAGGCGTTAAGCGCAAACATCGAAAGATGTAAAACGCCGGGATAAAACAAGCATAGCGTGGAATAAGCAAGCCCGTCGAGCGGTTCTTCTTTTTTAGAAAAAATAGAAACGGTTAGTATTACCATAACCGCCGCTATATACGAGGCAAAGGCCAAAACAAAGCCCGAATATCCTTGCGAAAAAGGAAATTCTTCGCCCAAGAAAAAAGCCGCGAGAGCAAGTGCTTGCCCACCCATTACGGCAATTTTCTGAAACAAATTCAATCGTTCGCCCACGAGCCTGACCATTTCGTAAGTGGAAACCAGCGAAATAAAGGCAAAATATACGTAAAACCAACGATAATTTATTCCGCGTAACGCAAAAAACGCAAGCGTTACGGCTACGAGCACTGCGCCCGTAGTAATCCTTTTTAACATATTCATAATGTTTTATTACTCTAATATTATGCTTAAAACTCCGATTTTAAGCCCAAATTTACAATATCGCGCCGAAACGCGGCACCCCAAAAACTTAAACCTTCCCGAATCTGCGTCTTTTGCGTGTTAAAATCGAGCACTTCATTCGCTGATTTCTTTAACGCAAAAAAAACTTAAACCTTTCCGAACCTGCGTTTTCGGCTTATAAACCAATCGATTGCGGCGTTAAGTTCTTCTGCGTTAAAATCCGGCCAAAGGGTATCCGAAAAATATAATTCGGCGTAAGAACTTTGCCAAAGTAAAAAATTGCTCAGCCTTTTTTCGCCGCCGGTACGAATAAGCAAATCCACGTCCGGGACGTCTGCCGTATAAAGATATTTTTGCATGATTTCCGGCGTGACTTTTTGTATACCGGAAGCACAAATAAGCTCGGCGGCGCGGCACAGCTCTTGCCGCGAGCCGTAATTAAAACAAAGATTAAGCAAATGCTCGGTGTGATTTGCAGTTCGAACTTCGAGCTCTTTTACTTTTTTTAACGATTTAGGCTTTAAAATACTTTTATCGCCGCTTACTATAAAACGCACGTTAGCGTTTTTTGCGCGCTCGCCTTCTTTTTGCATACCTTTATCCAAAAGTTCGACGAGGCGCGAAACTTCGCTTTCGGGGCGCGCCAAATTCTCGCAAGACAAAGCGTACAGCGAAAGCGCGTATACCCCGCGCGAAAAAGCAGCCTCGATGATATCGCCTACTATATCCGCGCCCTTTTTATGTCCGAAGCTTCGTTCTTTGCCGCGCGCGCTTGCCCATCTGCCGTTACCGTCCATTATTATCGCAACGTGGGCGGGAACTTTTTGTCCTCCGCCGACGCGCGAACCCGAAAGCGCTTCGGCTTGATTTTTCGGTTCAAGCATAAAAAACCCCTTTTAATCGCTTTATAAAAATCGTTTTATAAATAATTAAACCGTTAACGAAAAATTTTTCGGTTGGCGAAAAAAATTAAACGGTCATAACGTCCTTTTCTTTTTCTGCCGAAGCCTTTTCGATTTTTTCAATCGCGGAAGCTACTGCCTTTTCTACCGTATCGGTAAAATCGGCTAACTCGTCCTCGGTTATTTCTTTTGCGTTTTTAAGTTTTTTAAGCGCGTCGAGCGTATCGCGGCGAACGTTACGAACCGCGACCTTAGAATCTTCGGTCATTTTTTTAACTTGCTTTACGAGTTCTTTTCTGCGTTCCTCGGTAAGAGCGGGGAACACAAGCCTTATCACGTTGCCGTCGTTAGTGGGGGTAAGCCCTATATTTGCCGAAAGTATGGCTTTTTCTACCGCTTTTAAAAGCGATTTGTCCCACGGGGCGACGACTAAGCACTGCCCGTCTACGACCGAAAGGTTGCCCACCTGATTAATGGGCGAGGGCGTGCCGTAATAATCGACGGTAACGCGGTCTAATACGTGGGGATTGGCTCTGCCTACCCTGACTTGCAAAAGTTCGGATTTGAAAACGTTTACGGTTTTTTCGCATCTTTCGTCGTTTTCTAAAAGCAACATTTCGATTTTTTCCATATCGGCTGCCATAATTCTTTCTCCTTATACCAAATGTTTTTCGTTTTTATTTTTTCGGATATTAATCCTGATTATCTTATCCAAGTTCCCATTTTTTCGCCCGCGGCGGCGCGAACTATAGCGTTCTTTTCGTTAAGACCGAACGCAAGTATCGGCGTTTTGTTTTCCATGCAAATGGTAACAGCCGTGGTATCCATAGCCTTAAGCTCTTGCTTAATGAAGTCTATATAAGAAATTTCGTCGTACTTTTTGGCGTTTTTATTAACCTTGGGGTCACTATCGTAAATTCCGTCTACGTTTTTAGCGAGCAAAATTACGTCGGCGTTTATTTCCGCCGCCCTTAACGCGGCTGCCGTATCCGTAGAGAAAAACGGATTGCCCGTGCCGCAACCGAAAATTACCACTCTACCCTTTTCCAAATCGGAAACGGCTTTACGACGAATATACGGCTCTGCAATTCGGCTCATGGTTATCGCGGTTTGCACGCGCGTGGGCACGCCTTTTTGCTCGATTGCGTCTTGCAAACAAAGCGCGTTCATAACGGTTGCGAGCATTCCCATATGATCCGCGGTGGTTCTATCCATCGCAAAACCTTGGCGCCCGCGCCAAAAATTGCCGCCGCCTACGACTATTCCTACCTGAACACCCATTTTTACCGCCGAAGTTATTTGCTCTACTACTTCGTCGACCACGGTCTCGTCGTAGCCCATACCCTTTTCGCCGGCAAGCGCTTCGCCGCTGATTTTTAAGATGACGCGTTTATATTTTGCTCCCATAGCTTTCTCCCGTACGGCGACGGTTAAGCAAATTTAAGCAAAAAGCAAAACGCGCGCCTTTTATTTTATTCGCGTATATTATACAATATTATTTGCGATTTGTCTATACTTCGCGCGCGAAAAATTCAAACTGCGCCCTATTTAAAGTAAATTTCACCCGAAAAAACAAAAAAAGACGATTAAAAAACCATTAAACCGCCTTTTTATATAAAATTTTTAGGTAAAAACTAAAAAACATTCGACCTTGTTTTTACGTTTTAGCGTTTTACTTTAACTTTTTAACGTAAGAACGGCGGCGTTTATGCTGAACGTGGTCGAAAAACTTCCACTGCGCCTGTATCGAATAGTTATATTCCAAACACAAATTGGTTTCGCAATATTCGATGTCTTTATCGAGCATAAGCTTGATAAGTCCGTCTAAAACGATACTGTTTATGCCTAAATTTCTGTATTCGGGCAAAACCGCGATGAGCGCTAAATCTAATCGCTTAGGTTTTTTTAAAATATTAAGTAGCTTAAAAATCGCTTTCGGCGTTAATCTTCCGCTTCCGCCGGCGAGCGCGTCGCCTATTGCGGGGAAACACAAACCGAAACCTACTACTTTATCGTTTTTATCGAGTATCGCGCCGATATAGTCTTTTTTGATTATCAAGTTAAACTGGCTTACTATTTGCTCTTTCATGCGGTCCGTAAAAGGAACGGTGCCGTAAAGTTCTTTATAACCTTCGTCTAAAACGTAGACCATTTGGTCTTTATACTTATTTAAAAAATCGCGCGCGCTTTTGCTTTCCGCCATGCGTAAGCCGTATTTTTCTAAAACCTTTTTGGATATGCGTTCGATTCTTTCGTTAACTTCTTTTGGTTTAAATAAACGATATTCGAGCCAATCTACGTCTTTTTCATATCCGCACGATTCGATAAGTTCGGCGTAGTACGGATAGTTATATTGCTCTTCGAAGGTGTTCGTTTGATCGAACCCCTCGATTAAAAGCCCTTCGCGCTCTAAATCGGAAAAGCCGAGCGGCCCGCAAACGGTATCGTATCCGCGTTCGCGCGCCCAGTTTTCGACCGCGTTAAAAAGCGCCGAGGCAACGGCTTTATCGTTAATCGCGTCGAATTTGTTAAACCTTACGCGAAGCTCGCCGGTCTTTTTATTGCTGGCATGCTGAATCGTTCCCGAAATGCGCCCGACCGTTTTTTTACCGTCGATTGCCAAAAAATATACGCTTTCGCAAGTATCGTAATAAACGTTTTTTTTGCTGAAAATCTTTTTTTCGTCGCCGTAAAGCGGGGGCACGTAACAGGGGTTGCCTTTATATAATCTGTTCGGAAAATTTAAAAATTCCCTTCTGTCCCTCGCCGAGGTTACTTCTTTTATCGTTATCATCGGATCGTTCTCCGTTCTTTTTTCGTTTTTTAACGCAACGAACGCGTTGCGCAAAGCCGCTCTTTTCGCAGCGTTTTCCGTTTATTGTTCTAAAATTCCTACGTTGGTTATGCCGTCCGATTCTTCGAACTTAACGCTTATAACTTCCGCAAGCGAAGTGGGAACGTTTTTACCCACGTAATCCGGGCGAATGGGAAGCTCCCTATGCCCGCGATCTATCAAAACGGCGAGCTGTATACTTTTCGGTCTGCCCATTTTCATAACGGCGTCGATAGCGGCGCGAACCGTCCTGCCCGTAAAAATTACGTCGTCGCATAAAATAACGTCCTTTCCGCGCACGTCGAAAGGAATTTCGCTGCCGTTCACTTCGGGTGATTCGGAAAGTTCCGAAAGGTCGTCGCGGTAAAGCGTTATATCGAGTTCGCCGACGGGAACCTTTTCGCCTTCCAACGAATAAAGAGTCTCCGATATTCTCTTGGCAAACGGAACGCCGCGTGTCTTTATTCCCACTAAGGCAATGCCGCCTGCGCCTCTGTTTCGCTCTGTTATTTCATGCGAAATCCGCGTTATCGCACGGGTTATCGCCGTTTCATCCATCAATACGGTTTTTAAACGCATTTTTTGCACCCTTAGGCGCGCGCACAATAAAGTCGACACACGCCCTCTAACATAATTATAACACACTTTTGTGCCGTTTGTAAAACAAAAAAGCAATAAAAAATTTGCTTTTTATCGAGCAAAAAGCTGTAAAAAGTATATGTATTCCGTACTTTTTCGGCATTTAAAAAATTTTTTTAGGCATACGCGGCGTTTTTACACTCCGCTAACACGTAATTATTTTTTACTTAAATTTTGTTTTTTTGTCTCAAACAAAACAACAGCATGGTTTTTTTGTTTAAGAAAAAAACCATGCAAAAAAGCGTGAATTACGCGATAATCGACCTATAGCCCTACTTTTTTAAAATCCGCACTCTTTCGCGATAGCCCCCACGCTTTCGTAAAGGCGATAAGAACAAACGAGCGCATGAGCCTCCGCACGATTTAAAAAAGTAACGGCGCCGCTCTTTTCGTTTACGATTTCCAGCTCGAAAAAACCGTTATCCGAAACGGCGGTTAAAAGTTGCTTTAATGTTATTCCCGAAGAAACAACCAGCTTTTTACACTCTTTAACGCCTTGCGGAATTTGCTCGAATCTGTTTGCGTAGGTTTTTACGTAAGCGCTTTCGCCCCCCTTAAAAACCGCGCCGAACAATAAAAAACAAGCAAAAAACAAAAGCGATAAATTCAATTCGTTAAAAACCGAATATATAAACAGCCCTAAAAGCGCAGCGGAAAATAATACTCCAGAAATTCTGGCAATTAAAAGCGCGGTTTTATACTTGATTTTACGTGCCAAAACGGCGCATAAAATCCTCCCGCCGTCCAGAGGATAGGCGGGTAATAAATTCAAAGCGGCTATAAAAAGATTACAATGAAAAGCCGCGTCTGTATAAGCATAGCTTTCCGGAACAAGCCACCAAAGCGCGGCAAAAAACACGCACGCGCCCAAATTTATAAGCGGACCGCTAAGCGCTACGATTACCTCGTCTTTATAAGAAATGCCTTCTATCACGCCGTTTACGACCGCGCCGTAAGGCATAAGCAAAATTTTATTCATTTTATAACCTAAACGCTCGGCGCAAAGCGCGTGCCCGTATTCGTGCAAAAGCGCCGTAAACGTAGCCGTAAGAAATAAAAATACTTTGCCGGTTAAAGCAAAGTATATTCCGAAAACGAAAAACAGAGGATGAATGCAGAGTTTCATTTATTCCACACTATGTAATCTTCTTTCGCCGCGTATTCGGTTATAAGCTCGTCGTTATCGTAAAGATAAACCGTTGCGCCTTGTTCGGTGTGGCAAAGCGGAATTTTGGAATTTACGCTTTCACCCGCGTTAAAGCACACGAAATCCGCACCCGAAACAACGCTTTTAAAACTGTCGCTATGATTTACGGTAACCGTATATTTACCGTCGGCGGTTTTTTCGATTTTTGAAATTTTACCGTCGCAAACGGGATAAATAAAAGTTTCGCCGTTTACGTTTATAGCACCTTCGGTATAAGTAAGCCCTTCGCCGCGCACGGGCAAATTAAGCGAAAAATCGCTGTAAACGCGGTTATCTTCTTGCTTTTGTTCTACCCCGAACACGCTTTTAAACAAGGTGTTTATGCCGCTGTTTTCCCAAAAAACGTTGGTGAGTATTATGGTGGCGGCAAGCAAAAACGCAACCGCGATTTGCGCCGTTATAACGGCGTTACTGCGATCTTCTTTGTTTTTTAACGAACGCCAAAAAGCGCGAAAACCCGACTTGTTTTTGGGCTTATTATCGTAATAACCGACGCTTAGGTTTTCGGATAAATCGGCGTTACCCGCACTAAAAGAATTTTCGCCGTCGGCGCGTTCGGCAAAGCTATCGCAATCTAAATCGGATTGGCGCTCGCTACAAGCAAAATTATCACCGTTTGTTAAAGTTTTTTCGCAATTAAAACAGTCGCCGCACTCTAAAGCGCCCTCGATTTTAGAGTTTACTTCTTTGATAAGTTTGCGCTTTTTTAAAAGACGATGACGGCGTTTGCGCACGTATTCGCAAGAAGCAAGCGGAATTTCTATCATTTTTTCGTATTCTAAACTTTCGTTCATTAAAAAGCTCCTTTAAATTTTTCTCGCTTTAAAATATGCGCGCAAAAAACCGTTTAGAACGATTACGCCCCTTAAGCGCAAAATTTTTTGCTCGGCAGTAAATTCGGCGGAGCTTTCGCTTGATTTTTTAAGAATAAAACATTAGAATATATTATGCGAAACGACTTTTAAAATTTTCCGCAAACAAAAGCAAAAAATCAAAGGAATTACGAATGAATTTGTTTATTAACCGTGATTTTAATTTAACAGCCTTGCTCGTAAGCGAAAGCTCGACTTTCGAAACGAGCGGACTTAAACCCCTTTTGATAGCGGCGGCAATTATAATAGCCGCGCTTATTTTACTGCTTGTAATAAGCAAATCATTAAAATCGCCTAAATACGCTAAGAAAAAATCGCTTTTAACCGATTGCGAAATAGCCTATTACAACGCGCTTTTGAACGTTTTGGGCGGTGAGTATATGCTCCTTCCGCAAATAAACCTAGCTACGGTTATAAACAAAACAAGCAAAGGCGGCAGAACCGAGCTTTTCAGAAACGCCGACTTCGGAATTTTTACCAAAAACTTCGAACCGCTTGCCTTGATAGAAATAAACGATGCCTCGCACGAGCGTAAAGACAGAAAAGAACGCGATAAAAAGGTTAATAAAATATGCAAAAAAGCAGGTTTGCCCCTTATAACCTTTTGGACGGCGGACGGCATAGACGAACAGCGTTTTTATCGCGAAATAAGAAAATACGTAAGATTGTAAATTTATAGTTGTTACAGATTAG
>CAZNKA010000010.1:16225-17470 GCA_964573495.1 uncultured Acidiphilium sp.
CGCCCGAATTCACGCGTTCGCTCCGCAAACACTTACTCAAGCCCGAAAATTACGTTACTCGTCTAAAAAAACGTTATATATTATCTTTTGTTTTTTTACGGCATATTCATACGCGATTTTAGTTCCGCTTTTAGGCTGATAATCGAACAAATCGCGCGAAGAACGTTTTATTCGCGGCGGAAGATAACTTTCGTTATAATAAAAAACGCAAACGTCGCAAGCATTTATCATCTCGTAATTGCGCTTGACGTATGAAGCGTTTCCGGCATTTATAACGCCGAGCGGCATAAAGGTTCTATCGTAAAGCCGCAACAGATATTCTTCGTAATAATCGCTTAACTGCTCGTACGTAGCCCTAACGAAAACGCGGTTCACGCCGGGATATTCGTTTTTTAATTCGCTAACCGCTTTTAGCGCGATTGCGTCGAACTTGCCGTTAGAGCCGAAATAAAATTCGGTTACGCCTTGCCGTAAAAGCTCGAGCACTTTTTTCTTTAACCGAACGCGAACCTTTTCTTCGCATAAAACTTCGCGATGCCCTATAAAACAGCATGATTTTAATTCCATTTTCCCACCCCTTTTAATTCGATAACGAAAAAAACCGCCTAAACGCGTTTCGTCGTTTTAGCGGCCTTTTTATTTATTGATTTAGTTGTTAAATCGATTACCGATATAAAAAATGCCGCCTATTACAAGACGGCACCGTAGAATATACCCTCTCGTAAGTTGCTACACCTTTTTACATCTGTATCTGAATAATATTTTCACAAGAAATTGTAAAAGAGATTAGATATATTACTACCTAATTTATTTTGTGAATATATTAAATTTTCAGATACATTGCCATTTTAAGGGATGGCACCCAATTTTAAGTGTAGCGTAATTATTATATGCTTTTTGCAAAGTAAAGTCAATTCTAATTGCCGCTATTACAAACAAAAAGTCGCCGTATTTTTAATAACGCCCCGTAAAAAACGTTTAGCGCGGCGACGGATTTTTAAAAAAGCTACGAAAACCGTTGACAACGCCGCGTTTTAGGTGATATACTTATTGCAGATATTTAATAAAGGCTGTGAAGGAATAAGTAACCTTTTTTACGGCGCGCAAAAAGAGAACGGGAACACGGCTGAAATTCCCCTGCGCGCGAAAAAGGCGAAACCGCTCCCGAGCCGCACGCGTAAAAACCGACTTAGTACGCTAAGCGGGAAAGCGTTGCCGCTACTCTTTGCGTTAAAAGTATAATTA
>CAZNKA010000010.1:17570-19618 GCA_964573495.1 uncultured Acidiphilium sp.
CATATTTTAGCGCAAGCAATAAAAAGGCTTTATCCGCAAGCGGATTTTGCTTACGGTCCCGCCAACGAAAAGGGCTTTTATTACGACGTAGATCTTGGCGACCAAAAACTTTCCGACGACGACTTACCCGTAATCGAAAAGGAAATGAAAAAAATCGTTAAAGAAAACTTGCCTATTAAATGCTTTACGCTCCCCCGCGAGCAAGCTATTAAGCTTATGAGCGAACGCGGCGAAAAGTATAAAGTGGAACATATCGGCGATTTGCCCGACAACGCCGTTATAAGCTTTTATCAACAAGGCGAATATATCGATATGTGCGTAGGTCCTCACCTTTGCTATACCAAAGCGCTTAAGGCATTTAAGCTTTTAGGGCTATCCGGCGCGTATTGGAAAAACGATAAAAACAACAAAATGTTAACCCGCGTTAAGGGTACGGCGTTTGCTTCGCAACAAGAATTAGACGATTATTTAAAACTTTTAGAAGAAGCCGAAAAACGCGACCATCGCCGCATCGGCAAAGAAATGAATTTGTTTATGCTCTGCGACGAAGCGCCGGGATTCCCTTTCTTTTTGCCGAAGGGTATGCTTTTGAAAAACGCTCTTATCGATTATTGGCGCGATATTCACACCCGCGAAAACTACGTCGAAGTGAGCACTCCCCTTATTATGAATCGTAATTTGTGGGAAACCAGCGGGCATTGGGACCATTATAAAGACAATATGTATTCGACGATAATCGACGAAGAAACCTATTGCGTTAAACCCATGAACTGCCCCGGCGGCGTTTTGGTTTATAAAAGCAAGCCGCATAGCTATCGCGACCTGCCTTTAAGAATAGGCGAACTCGGCTTGGTTCACCGCCACGAGCTTAAGGGCGCGCTTCACGGATTGTTCCGCGTTCGCTGCTTTACCCAAGACGACGCGCACATTTTTATGCGCCGCGAACAAATTACCGACGAAATAGTAGGCGTAGTTCACCTTATTAACGAAGTTTATACTAAGTTCGGCTTTAAATATTTCGTAGAACTTTCTACCCGCCCCGAAAACAGCATGGGCAGCGACGAAGATTGGCAAGCCGCAACCGACGGGCTTAAAACCGCACTCGAAAAGCTTAACCTACCCTATACGATAAACGAAGGCGACGGCGCGTTTTACGGCCCGAAAATCGACTTCCACTTGGAAGACAGCTTAGGCAGAACCTGGCAGTGCGGCACCATTCAGTTAGACTTCCAGATGCCGTTAAACTTCGGTTTGGAATACGTAGACGAAAACGGCAAAATGCAACGTCCCATAATGGTTCACCGCGTTTGCTACGGATCGATAGAACGTTTTATCGGCATAATAACCGAACATTTTGCGGGCAAATTCCCCGTTTGGCTTGCACCCACTCAGGCAAAAGTATTGCTGGTATCCGAAAAATACGCCGAATACGGCAAAAAGGTTTACGAAGCTTTGCGCGCGGCTAAAGTTCGCGTCGAACTAGACGACAGAAACGAGAAAATCGGCTATATGATCCGCGAAGCGCAGGTTATCGACCGCGTACCCTATATGCTTATCATCGGGCAACAAGAAGAAGAAAACTGCACCGTTTCGATAAGAAATCGCGATACTGCCGAAACCGTAACAATGCCGCTCGACGAATTTGTTAGCAAAATCACTTCCGAAATCAAAAACAGAGTTTAATACTTTTTCATTTTTTAAAGCTCATTCGTGTTTGGCACGAAAAAAAGGACCGAGGTTATAAAATCTCGGTCCTTTTTTTATTTAAAAAGTGCCGCTATAAGTCCGTTAACGGCACTTTCGTTTAGTTTTATCATTGAAACGGAGTTACAGCACGCGTGATAAAAATTCGCGTGTACGAGCGTTTTCGGGCGAAACGAAAATCTTTTGCGGTTCGCCTTCTTCAACGATATATCCGTTATCCATAAACACTACGTGCGAGGCTATATCGCGAGCGAAGCCCATTTCATGCGTGACGACGACCATCGTTAAGCCCGAAGCCGCCAAATCCGTCATTACCTTTAAAACCTCGCCGACCATTTCGGGGT
>CAZNKA010000011.1:0-6825 GCA_964573495.1 uncultured Acidiphilium sp.
TTGCCTATTTCGGCTATTATTTCGCCGTCGTTTTGCATTATGCAAGCCGCGCGTTCTTCTTTATAATCGTCAAGCTTATTTTTTAAGTTCTCATAGGCTTTTTCGTCGAAAAAAGTGTTTATTTTTATCGTTTTGTTTTCGTAAGGCGAAAGGTTTATTTGCGAATATAATTCGTTAACCGCGTTCGAAAAATACAAGGTTTCGCCTAGGCTTTTTTCGTTTATGGTCGGTTTTGTTCCGTAAAACTTTAAAAACCGACTTTCCGTAATAAGGTTTTGCTTTAGCATAAGGCTCAAAACCAAATCTTTTCGAGTGTTTTTTTCGGCTGCGCGCGGATTGTAAAACGCGGGCGATTTTACGGTGGCTGCAAGGGCTGCGCATTCGTTAAGGTTTAGGTCGGCGGCGTCTTTTCCGAAATAGTTAAGGGCGGCGTTTTGCACTCCGTAGCAGTTTTCGCCGAAATAAATGGTGTTTAAATAATATTTTAAAATTTCGTTTTTACTAAGTTTTTTTTCGGCTTGAAGCGTAAGCTTAAGCTCGCGCATTTTTCTTAAAAAGGTTTTCTCGCCGCTTAAATGCGTGTTCTTTATAAGTTGCTGAGTTATCGTAGAGCCGCCTTCTTTAAAACTTTTGCTTTTAAAATTGTTCTTCGCCGCGCGCAAAAGCGCTTTAAAATCAACCCCGCAATGCTTATAAAAACGCTTGTCTTCAACCGCTATAAAGGCGTTTAGCAAGTCGATAGGCAATTCGTCGGCGGTTTTTTCGGCAGAATTTAAACGATAATCCGCGTTAAAGCAAAGCGTTTGCGGAATTTCCGCGCCGTTTGCCGCGTAAAAAATTATATCGTTGCCGCCGCGTTTAAGCTTGCTTTCTTCGAATTCGTACCCCTTCGTGGAAAGCGCGAATAAAATCAAAAAACCAGAAACCGTCAAAAGTATAGTAGCGCAAAAAATCAGCGCGATTTTTCTTATAATTTTCATTAAGCTTATTATGAGAGTTTTTGCTTAAATTATTTGCGCAAATTACCGATTTTTAAGGCAAAAAAACCTTAAATCGTTGACAATCTTTTTTGCGTTTGATAAAATAACATTGCAAGTATAAAATCGTAAAATTAAATTAAAAAAATCGGCGAAACGTAAACAGTCGCGTTTTGCAAAAAAAGGCGGAATATATGAAAAAAATCGTAAAAAACACCCACGGCGAAATTCACGGATATTGGTGCTCGTGGGTTTCGCAAAACTATACGGCGGAAACTTTAATCAACGAACGAAAGTCTACCCCCGCGTTTGCGGGCGACCAAGGGACCGACGGTGCGCGTTGGATGATGAACGAGCAAAACGCTTTCGGTAAGGGCGGTTGGATAGAACAATTCCCCGAAATCCGCGAAAATTTATATTTTTTGTTAGACGACGGATGGGACGTGCCTTACGGTGCCTCGCCCTGGAAAAACGGAGCGGGGTTCGGTTCGCTTATCGTAAACGACGAGCGTTTTCCGTCGGTTAAAGGCTTGCTCCCTAAAGAGCGGCTTAAACGGCTAAACGAGCTTGTAAAAAGCAAGGGCTGGCGCGGATTAGGGCTCTGGGTTGCCGCCAGATGCGATTTTGGCAACGCATGCGGCGACGGTTCCGTTTTCGGTTCGGGTTCCGTTTGTTTATCCGAAGAAGTTAAAGAATATTGGCGCGAGCGTATTTCGTGGTGTAAATACGCGGGCGTTCGCTATTGGAAGGTCGATTGGGGCGATTTTGCTTCGAACACCGAATTTCGCGGCTTTTTAACTTTAGCCGCGCAGGAATTATACCCCGAATTGGTTATAGAACACGCATCTTGCTGCCCGCCGTTAAACGGCTTTTCCGCCACGAGCGAAAATTATTCGGGAAGGTTTATCGATGATAAAAAGGTGGTCGAATTCGCAAAAAAAATATCGCCTTTCAGCGAAGTAATTCGCTCTTACGACGTGCTCGCACCGCTTTCCGTCAGTTCTACTTTGGATAGATTGGCGGTTTTGCTGCCCGAAACAAAGGGCTATATAAACGCCGAAGACGAGCTTTATATCGCGGCAGCTCTAGGTTGCCAAATAGGGGTTATGCGCAACGTTTACGGTGCGGGGCGCAGCGGAAAAACCGCCTATAACGGGGCAATTAATCCGCTCGGCGGCGAAAGCGACAGGTTGAGCGAAGTTTTAGCCGCCGTCAGATGGCAAAAAACGGCGCCGCCGTTTGCGGGCGGAGAACTTTTAAAAAGCAACGAAGTTTTGTTCGACGATTATTATTTCGAAAAAGGCGAAACATGGTACGGCGAAGCTTACGAAAAGCGAATTAAACAAGGCGCTCCCGCGGTTATAAGCCGAAACGCTCCTTTGCCCGTCGTCAGCTCGGGCGAGGGAGGCGAAAACCCTTTCGTCGTGTGTTCGTCGTTCGAGGGCGGGGCTTACGCCGTTTGCGTTTTGCCGCGTACTATAGGCGGAGAATGTGAATACGTCGGCGGAAACGTGGTTTGCGAGCTCCCGCCGAAAACCAAAGCGATAGCGATTTTCGGCATCGCGGATAAAATCACATTTAAAATTAGCGAAAAAGTAAAATACGTAACCGCGAAAAATCTTTTAACGCCAAAATTCGATATTATAAGCGGCGCGGAAATTCGCGGCGGAGCGGACGAAACGAGCGAGATAATCGTCTGCGGCGATTTGCTTGATTCTTCGCGCGTGGCGGTTAACGATAAATCCGCGCCCGCGGTCATGCTCGTCGCGGAATATTGAAACGTGCCGATAGCGTGCGGCGCGAAAATTAAACCTTCTTATGGTAGGTATCACGAATTTTAATATGCGACAAAGGCTTAAAAGTCTTAATTTCGTTGCGTTTTTGCGCGAAATATGTTATCATGTGCGCATATGACAAACTAAAGAAATCGGGGAGGATTTGTATTTGTATAAATTCAGCGACGGCGTTTATGCCGACGTTCGAATAGAAGACCGTTTTAACACGGTAGTAAGCTTTTCGGACGGAAAATTAAAAGAAAAAAAGGAACGCAGCGAAAAACGCGCCTTTATCCGCGTGTTCGACGGAAAAATGTGGTATTATTCTTCTACCACGGACGTTTCTACCGTACAAGATAAAATAGACGAGCTTAGCAAAAAAGCGAAATTCAACGCTAAAATAGCCACCAACAGAATAGTGAGGAAGTTCGAAGTAAACAACGACGTAAAAATGCAATTTTGCGCCGATTGCGTTAAAAACGTGCCTTTGGCGGATAAAATCGCGTTGATTCAAAGTTATTTGCCAGAAGCGACCTTTTCGCCTTTGGCTCGAATGCCTTTCGCTTCTTATCTCGATCGCTACAGCGTTTTCGAATTTTATTCGTCTAAGGGCGCGTACGTAAAATACGATTATCAAACCGCAGGCATCACGATTGGCGCGACTTTGGCTGAAGGCGACAAGCATTTGTCCGCGAACTTCCAATACGGCAACGTTAAGTTTTCGGCTTTAAAGGGTTTAAAGCACAAAATTCACGATTCCATGAAAGAACAGATAGAATTCATGCAAAATTCCGTTGGCGTCGAAGCGGGCGAATATCCCGTTATTTTGTCGCCCGAAGCGGCGGGAATTTTCGCTCACGAATCTTTCGGACATAAATCCGAAGCGGATTTCATGCTTGCCGACGAAGGCATTAAGCGCGAATGGACGATAGGCAAAAAGGTAGGTTCGCCTATACTTTCTATAGTGGAAAGCGGCAAAATTCTAGGCTGCGGCTATTGCCCTTACGACGACGAAGGCACTCACGCCCGCAAAAATTACGTAATTAAAAACGGAGTTTTAACGGGTAGGCTGCACAGCGCGGTTACCGCCTCCGCTTTAAAAGAAAAACTTACGGGCAATGCGCGCGCCGTCGATTGCACTTACGAACCCATCGTAAGAATGACGACCACGTATATCGAAAAGGGAGAGCTTACCAAAGAACAGCTTTTTGCGGGAGTTAAACACGGTTATTATATCAAATCGGTAAAACACGGCTCCGGCATGAGTAAATTTACGATAGCTCCGCACCTTGCATACGAAATAGAAAACGGAAAAATCACGCGTCCCGTTCAGATAAGCGTTATCACGGGCGACGTTTTCACCACGCTCGGGCTTATAGACGGGCTTTCGGATAAGGTCGAACTTTTAAGCTTCGTTAGCGGCGGTTGCGGAAAAATGGAACAACGCGGATTGCCCGTAGGGTTCGGCGGACCTCACGTACGCATCTCTAAAATGTTCGTTCAATAAGGCGGGTGATAAAAATGAGTAAATTCGATAAAGAAATATTAATAAGCAACGTAAAAAGCGAAACCGTTAACGTTACGGACGGTAAAATAGATTCTTTCCGCGAAAACGAAGAAACCAAAAAAACAGTGCGCCTTTACGCGGACGGAAAAATTTCGGTGGCGGGCGGCTTGGGCGACGTTTCGCTTACCGATCTTGAAAAAAACGCCGCGGAAGGGTTTAACGAGGGCGGCATTCCTTACGTTTGCAACTTTAGTAAAAACGTAAAATCGGTTATTAAAGATAAACCTGCCGTGCAAGAAGATAAATTTTTGCCCGCGGCAAAAAGGCTTGCGGCAAAAGTCGCAAAAGCTTGTCCCAAATTTTTGGTTAACGGCAAAATCTCCGTCGAAAGCGTAAAACAAAGTTATCAAAACAGCGCGGGCGCGGATTTGAAGTTCGAAAGCCACGATTTCGGCGTGAGCTTTATTTTAAAAGACAGAGCGTCTTCCAACATAATGGACGCGAGTTACGGCACGGCGGTTCGCTATTACGGAAAGTCTTCCGAAAATAAAATCGTAAACGATATGTCTGCTTTGCACGAAGCGTTTTTCGGTAAAAAAGTTACGCTTAAAAACGGCGAATATCCCATGATTTTTTCCACATACGACGTTTTCGGGCGAGTTATTAACGACTTTGTGGGCGAAAGCTACGTTTCGAACGGTTCGCTTTTCAGCGGAAAGCTCGGTGAAAAAATATTTAACGAAAATATTTCGCTTTATATCGATAAAAATTGTTCTACAAACCATACCGCCGCGTTTTTCGACGCGGAAGGCGAAGTTGCCCCCGATTTCAGACCTAAACTTATCGAAAACGGCGTTTTAAAAGGCTTGCTCACCACTAAAAATACGGCGGCTAATTTCAATTTGCCGCTTGCTAAAAGTTCTTTCGCCGCTTACGACGGAGTGCCTTCCTTAGGGCTTGCGGGCTTTCATTTAAAAGCCACTTCGCCCGATTTGAAGTCGCTTTTGGGTAAAAAACGCGCGGTTTTGATAGATTATACTTCGGGCGGCGACATTACTCCCGACGGCAAAATCGGCTTGCCCGTGCAGCTTGCGTTTTTAGTGGAAAACGGTAAAATAATAGCGCGCGTTTCGGATTTCCAAGTCTCCGCGGATATATTCGAGCTTTTAGGCAAGGATTTTATAGGCGTCGCAAAGCAAGGCGTTTATTCTGCTTCGGAAGCTCCCGCTCTGGTTGCAAAAGCAAAGCTTATTAACGGCTGAATTTAACGGATAAAAAATTATAATATAAAAGTTTTACGGCTATTTCGGCGTTCGTTTTTTGCATTAAAAAGCGGGCGCCGTTTTTATCGTATTTCGTTTTTCGGGGAATTATCCCGTTTTTTCGAAATAGTTTAAGCGCTTTTTTCCTAAACTTTTTGCTTTTAAAACTTTTGCCTAGAATCGTTATTTCGCATAAGTTTTGCTCGAGATTTTTTAAGCAAATCGCTTTAAAAACTCCTTTTTGCTTTTTTGCGGTAAGTGTGCGGGGCGAACCTTTTTCGCCTTTCGCGTTTAAAATTTGCGTTTTAATTTTTTTTGCACAAATAAGGGCGGCGGATTCCGTGCTTAAAACTTCGGCTCCCGCGCAAATTAAGCGTTTTAAATTCGAATAAGCTATGCGTTTAAAGGTTTTTGCGTTTTTAATTATATCGGGCGGGGCGTTTTTAATTCCGTCTATGTCGGTATAGTTTTTATAAACTTCTGCATTTAAGCAAAAAGCGACCGCCGCGCCGCTCAAATCGCCGCCGCCGCGCGGTAAAAGCTTTAATTTCCCGTTTAAGCAACCGTAAAACCCCGGCATAATCGCTTTTGCGGGCTTTTTTATCGTTGAAAACAAATCGCGAAACGCTTTTTTTGTTTTTTTTAAGTTTACGGAACGGTTTTTTTCGTTTAAAAACAATGTTTTTTCGGGCGGAATAAGCGGCAGGCAAAACTTCGAGCTTATCGCCCGGCAAGTAAAGTATTCGCCTCGGCTTATCGATTCGTCTTTAGTTAAGTTCGTGTTTCGAAGATAATAAATCGATTTTTCGGCTCGATTTTCAGCAAGTTTTTCCGAAAAATTCAAAGCGCGCGTAAAAAAATCGTAAAGCGCGTTTTTTATCGCGCTTGCGTTTTTATCGTTTTTTTCTTTATAAAAATCAAAAAGTAGGTCCGTGAGCTTTCGTTCGCCTTTTGTGTTTTTGCCCGCCGCGGAAATTACGGCTAAAACGCTTTTTTCGCTTTTTAAAAGGGTTAAAAACTTTTTAATTCCTTGCTTGCTAGCTATTGCCGAACCGCCGAATTTAGCTACCGTTATTCCGCTTTTTTTTGCAGGTTTGCTCATATGCTCCCTTTAAGCGCCGCTATTTTTTTGCAAATTTCAACGGCGTTATACGCCGCGCCGCGCAAAAGATTATCCGCCACGGCGTAAAATTCAAGCGTTTTTTTGCACGGTTTGCGCACTCTGCCTATAAAAACTTCGTTTTTACCGCGTGCTAAATCGTTAAGCGGATATTGCGGTTCGCTATCGCGCTCGATAAGTTTTA
>CAZNKA010000011.1:6925-10651 GCA_964573495.1 uncultured Acidiphilium sp.
GTTTTTTCTTCGTTCGTTAAAGGCAAAAAATCGGCTTTGCGCGAAGCTTTTAACGCTTTTATTCCTTCTTTTCCGTACCCCGAAACCGACTGGTAGGTGGCGGCAAAAACGCTTTTAAGCCCGAAATTTTTCGCCAAAGGATAAAGTGCTATCGTGCTCTGCGCGGTGGTGCAATTCGGATTGGATATAAGCTTTTGCCCTACATAGTCGCAAAAATTAATTTCGGGCACGATTAAAGGAACTTTCTTTTTTTGCCTAAACGCGGGGGAGTTGTCTATTACGACGCACCCCTTTTTTAAGGCTTGCGGCACTAATTTTTTCGAGGTTTTTTCGTCGGTGGCAAAAAACGCTAAGTCGATTTGTTCAAAGGATTTTTCGTTTACGGTTTCGGTGCGTAAAATTTTGCCCTTAAACGAATATTTTTTGCCCGCGCTTTTATCCGAGCATAATAAAATCGGCTCGTCCAGGCAAACTTCTTCGTTTTCGAGTAGTTTTAAAATATTTTCGCCTACTAAGCCGCTGGCTCCTACTATCGCGATTTTTAATTTTTTCATTCAAACTCTCGTTTTCGGTTAAGCTAAAAGCTTTGTTTAATCGAAAAAACTTATCGAATTATTATACGCCGTTATTTAAAAAAAAGTTAATTAAAAACGGTATGCGTTTTACGATAAACTATATCGTTGAGTACAATAAAAACGCCTTATTTTGCATTTTAAGATAAAATTACGTTATTAAGCCTTTTTTCGGTTGATTATCGGCGAAAAAAAATATATAATTGTATTGACAGAAAAATAAAGCAAAGGCGGTTTTATATGAAAGACGTAATCGTCGTTACGGGTGCCAGCAGCGGAATGGGTAAAGAGTTCGTTTTGCAAATTTCCGCGCGCGAAAAAGTTGACGAAATTTGGGTTATCGCCCGCAGAAAAAACAGGCTCGAAGAGCTTTCGAGCTTAGTCGAAACGAAAATAGTTCCGCTCGAAATTGACCTTTCGGTTGCCGAAAATATGCAAGTTTATCGCGAAAAGTTAGAGCAAGAAAAGCCGAATATAAAAATTTTGGCAAACTGCTCGGGCTTCGGCAAGTTCGGACACAGCGAAAATCTTTCGATAAGCGAGCAAGCCAATATGGTGGACCTTAACTGCAAGGCGGCAATGTATATGACCGATTATTCGCTTCCTTTTATGCAAGAGGGTGCGAAAATTATGAATATCGCTTCTTGCGCGGCGTTTCAGCCTATACCGTATATAAACATTTACGCGGCGTCTAAGGCGTTTTTGTTAAGCTATGGCAGGGCGCTTAACGCAGAGCTTAAATATCGCAAAATTCATGTTTTGTCCGTATGCCCGTATTGGACAAAAACCGAATTTTTCAATCGCGCCGTTAACGAAAACGAGAAACCCGTCGTTATTAAATACGACGTTATGTACGACGCGAAAAAGGTTATGGCTAAAGCAATCAAAGATTTATATAACGATAAAAAAGACGTTTCTGTTTACGGCGGGCTTAACAATATGCAACGCTTTTTGGTTAAAATATTGCCGCACAAACTCGTTATGAAAATCTGGATGAAAAAACAAAAACTTAACGGGACCAAGGAAATGCGTTAAAAATCGCATAAAATATAGGAGAAAAATGAGCTACGCAGATAAAATTTTTATAGATAATTGCAAACAGATAGTAGAAAACGGCGTTTGGGATCGCGAATACGACGTTCGCCCTCGTTGGGAAGACGGCACTCCCGCGTATACGAAAAAATCGTTCGGCATAGTAAACCGTTACGATTTACAAAAAGAATTTCCTATTTTAACCATACGCAAAACGGCGTTCAAGTCCGCCGTGGACGAGCTTTTGTGGATATGGCAAAAAAAGTCGAACAACGTGCACGATTTAAAAAGTCATATTTGGGATAGTTGGACAGACGAAACCGGCTCTATAGGCAAGGCGTACGGTTATCAGCTCGGCGTAAAAAACAAGTATAAAGAAGGCGAATTCGACCAAGTAGACCGCGTGCTTTACGATTTAAAGCATAACCCGTCGTCGCGCAGAATTCTTACCAATATATATAATTTTGCCGACCTTAACGAAATGCACTTGTATCCTTGCGCGTATTCGATGACTTTTAACGTTTCCGGCGATAAGCTTAACGGGATTTTAAACCAGCGTTCCAACGATATGCTCGTTGCGAACAACTGGAACGTGGTGCAATATTCGGTGCTTTTGATAATGCTCGCGCAGGTCAGCGGGCTTAAGGCGGGGGAACTCGTTCACGTTATTGCCGACGCGCATATTTACGACAGACATTTCCCGTCGCTAAAAGAAATGCTTTTAAACCCGCAATACGAAGCCCCCGTGCTAAAAGTGAACCCGGACGTAAAAGATTTTTACGATTTCAGGGTAGAAGACTTCGAGCTTGTGGATTATAAAGCGACGCCCATATCCAAAAAATTAGAGGTGGCTATTTAATGAACGCTATTTTGCATGCCGATAAAAAGTGGGGCATAGGCAAAAAAAACACGCTTATGTTTTCGCTCCCCAAGGATATGCGTTTTTTTAGGGAGACCACCAGCGGCAAGGTCGTGTGCATGGGATACAACACGCTGCTTTCGTTCCCCGAAGGCAAGCCTTTAAAAAACAGGGTGAACGTGGTTTTGTGTCCCGAAAACGTAAATCGCGACGACTGCGTTTGCGTTCACTCGCTCGAACAGTTAAAAAGCGCGCTCGCCCCGTATAACGGCGACGACGTTTTCGTTATCGGCGGAGCTACTTTTTATAAAACAATGCTGCCGTATTGCGAAAAAATTTATCTTACCAAAGTCGATTTCGACGGTGAAGCCGAAGTTTTTTTCGAAAATTTAGACGAAAACCCGAATTTCGCGCTCGAAAGCGAAGGCGAGCCTATCGACGATAACGGCTATACGATACGCTTTACCGTGTATAAAAACTTAAACTTGCAAAATTTTTAATTTAATAATATAAGGAGAAACTAAAAATGAAAGTTGTAATAACCAAGGATTACGATGAAATGAGCGCAAAAGCGTTCGAAGTTATGGCAGAGGTCGTAAAAAACAACCCCTCCGCCGTTTTGGGGCTCGCCACGGGTTCTACTCCTATCGGGCTTTATAAAAACATGATTAAAGACCATAAAGAAAACGGAACCAGCTATAAATCCGTAAAGACGGTAAACCTTGACGAATACGCCGGTCTCGATTATTCCAGCGACCAAAGCTACGTATATTTCATGCGCGACAATTTGTTCGACCACATCGATATAGACCTTAAAAATACCAATATCGAAGACGGAAAAGCCGCCGATCGTGCCGCCGAGTGCGACAGATATAACGCTTTGCTCGAAACTCTTCAACAAGACATTCAGGTTTTGGGCATAGGTTCTAACGGGCATATCGCGTTTAACGAACCGGGTACCGAGTTCGGCAGCGTTACGCATATCGTAGACTTAACCGAAAGCACCATTAAAGATAACTCTCGTTTGTTCGAAAGGATAGAAGACGTTCCTCGTCAAGCGTTCACAATGGGGCTTAAAAACATAATGAACGCCAAAAAAATTCTAATTCTCGCTAACGGAGCAAACAAAGCTAAAGCCGTTTACGGTTTGGTTAAGGGTAAGGTTACCGAAGACGTTCCCGCGTCCGTTTTGCAACTTCATCCCGACTGCGTTCTTATCTGCGACGAAGCCGCCGCTTCTTTGTTAAAATAATTGCGCGTAAG
>CAZNKA010000011.1:10751-19274 GCA_964573495.1 uncultured Acidiphilium sp.
GCCGCTTCGCCGTATGCCGGACCGATATTATTAAAGCAGCTTACCACCGCCGTCAGATTTGCTTCGAGCGAAAGGTTTCCGAACAGCGAGACGAGTAAAAACAATCCTATTATAAACGCGGCGTAAACGGCGAAATAAGTCGTTATCGAATAAGTCGCGGCGTTGTCCAAGCGTTTGCCTTCGAATTTAACGACGGTTGTCGCGCGCGGGTGGACTATTTTTTTAAGTTCTTTTTTAACAACTTTAAGAAGTATCAAAAAGCGCGAAATTTTAAGTCCTCCGCCCGTGGATCCCGCGCAAGCGCCTATCAGCATTAAAAAGAAAATTATCGACTTTGAAAAAGACGGGAAAGCGTTCATATCCGCAACGGTGAAACCCGAAGACGTCATTATCGAAGAAACGCTGAAAAACGAAACCCTTATAGCGTCGCCGAACGTCGCGCAGATATTTGTTGCTCTTATCAAAATATCTATAGCAATGGCGAACGAGCAAAAAATCATAATTCCGAAGTAGGCGTGCATTTCTTCGGACTTAAGCGCCGAACGGAATTTTTTTATTATTACAAGGTAATAAAGGTTAAAGTTTACGCCGAATAGCGCCATGAAAATACCTATAACCCATTGTAAATAATGATTATAGCCTGCAACGGAGTCGTTTTTAATGCCTAAGCCGCCCGTGCCCGCCGTGCCGAAAGCGTGAAGCAGACTGTCATAAAAGGGCATTCCGCCCGCCAAAAGCATTATTATCAAAACGGCGGTCATAACCAGATAAATTACATAAAGAATTTTAGCAGTGTCTTTAGAGCGCGGAACTAATTTGTCTACGGTAGGTCCCGGCATTTCCGCGCGTAAAATATGCATCGAACGGTCCGGAGTTTTTGAAGTAATCGCCATAACGAAAACCAAAACGCCCATGCCTCCTATCCACTGTGCGAACGAGCGCCAAAACATAGTGCCGCGGCTTAAAGCTTCTACGTTTTTTAAAACGGAAGAACCCGTCGTAGTAAAGCCGCTTACCGTTTCGAAAAACGCGTCGAAATAATTCGGTATATCGCCGCTTATAACGTAGGGCAGCGCGCCTATAGCCGAAAGGCATAGCCAAACGAGAGCCACTATTATAAGTCCTTCGCGCGAGTAAAATACCTGACTGTCCGGCTTGCACAAAAGGGTTAGTAAAAATCCCGCCGCCAAAGAAATCGCTATGGTTATTAAAAATGCCCGTATGCACGCTTCTTCCAGGTAAATAAGCGAAACTATCGCGGGCACGGCAAGCATGGCTCCCAAAAGCTTCAGTGCCTGTCCGGTAGTGTAAAAAATCATTTTATAGTTCATTTTTTATTCCCTTGTTTATCGGTTATACTTTTAAACTTAAAACGTCTTTAAGGTCGAAAAGCTTTTGACCCGCCGCGATTACTATAACTTTATCGCCTTTGTCGATATAGTCGTCGCCGCCGGGGATAAACGCGCGTTTGTTTCTGGTTATTCCCGCGATAATTATGCCGGGTTTGAGCTTAACGTTTTTAAGCGGAACGCCCATCGCGGGGAATTCCGCCGCTACGTTGAATTCTAACGCTTCGGCACCGCCGTTTAGCAAGCTGTAAAGAGTTTCGACGTTGCTTCCGAGCGAGTTTTGAAGGGCGCGCGCGTATCTTACCAAAGTGTCTGCTATTATGTATTTCGGCGAAATAAGCGTTTCTAAGCCGAGCCGTTCCGCCATAGCTTCGAGTTCGCGGCGGTTTACTTTGCTTATTACCTTAGAAACTCCGCGCGTCGCGGCGTATGCGCCTATTAAAATATTCGTTTCGTCGCTGCCGGAAAGGGCGATGAACGCGTCGGTCGTGTCTACGCCTTCTTCCATAAGCGTTTCTTGATTCATTCCGTCGCCGTTTATTATGAGCGCGTCGTTAAGAAGATCTGCAAATTCGGTGCAGCGCGCGGCGTCGCGGTCGATTATTTTTACGGAAGTGTGTTCCGAAAGTAATTTTTTGCTCAGATAATAAGAAATTCTGCTCGCGCCTAAAATCATTACGTCGTGCATTTGCTTGTGCGTTACGCCCAAAGCTTTTAATAAGCCGTGAATATCTTCGCCGGTGGCGGTTAAGCCGATTTTGTCGCCCGCGCGCAGGCGGAATAAACCGTTAGGAATATAAACGTTGTTATCGCGTTGAACCGCGCTTATCAAAAAGTGCTCTTTTACTTTTTTTCTTAGGTCTATCATGTTGATTCCGTCTAGAGCGGAACCTTGTTTAACTATGATTTCAACCATTTTAAACGCGCCGTTTTCAAAGCTTTCGACCTTGGTGGCGGACGGCATTTTTAAAACGTTATAAAGCGCTTCGGCGGTTAAAAGTTCGGGGTTTATTACCATAGAAAGCTCTAACGCGTCGCGCATAAAGCCCAAGCTTTGCGTGTTATATTCCGAACTTCTTATTCTTGCCACGGTGTGCTTCGCGCCTAGTTTTTTGGCTGCAAAGCAGCTTAGCATGTTAAGCTCGTCCGAATCGGTGGCGGCAATAAACAGCTCGGCGTTTTTCACGTCGGCTTCTTCCAGTTTGTCGCAAGAAGTGCCGTTGCCGCACAGCCCCATAACGTCGCAAGTATCCGTAACGGCGGTTATAACTTCGGGATTATTGTCTATAACCAGAACGTCGTGCCGCTCGTTCGATAAGCTTTCGGCTATGGTTTTTCCTATTTTTCCGCATCCGACAACAATTATTTTCATAAAAACCTTCTTAGTGGATTTTTGTTAATCGATTTTAACGCAAGTATATCACTTTGAGCGTTTTATGTCAATAAAATAAAAAAAGCGACAAATAAAAAGCCTTGTTTTTTTAAGTAGGACTTTTATATTTGCCGCGTTTTACCGCGTCTTATTTTTTATGAGTTTTAACTTTTGTAAGCTATTCGTATTGCTTAATTACGTTTCGTGCGCGGGATAGCAGAAGTTTTTTTAATTTTTCGGGGTAAATAACTTTAACGCGCCCCGCAAAAGAAAATACTTTCGCGACTAATCCTTCGTCGCAAGATAGTTCGGTTTTTGCAAAAAATTTGCCGTTTTCTTCGTAAACGGAGTTAGCGCCTAACCATTCTTTAACTTCAGAAAGCGCGGTTTTTTCTATTTCTAAAAGAACTTTTTCGCGAGTAAGCTCGCCGTACCATTTTTGATAAGAAACGACGGGGTTCGGGGCGTTTCTTCGTTCGAAAAAACTACCCGTAACTTCGATTTTATCTATTCTGGCGGTTCTGAAAAGCCTAAAACTTTGCCGATTTCGGCAATAGGCGTATAAATACCACAGCCCTTGCTTTAGAACCAACGCGTGCGGCTCTACGCTGCGCGTGCTTTGTTTGCCGCATTTGTCCGTATAGCTTATTTCGATGACTTTTTGCTTGGTAACCGCTTCGCTTAACGCCGATAAAATTCGGGGCGGGGCGGCGTCGCTCCAACCCGAACCGTCTATTATTAAAGTTTCGCCGCTTAAAAGAAATTCGCGCTCCGCCGCTTTTTGCGACGCTAAAATTTTATCGCGCAGGCTTTCCGCATCGCAAGGGCTCAGTTCTTTGTATATCGAATCGAGTGCGCCTAAAAGCAGCGAAAGCTCGTTTTTGGTTAAAAAGCTTGCGGTAAGTCGATAATCGTCGGGCAAATAATACCCGCCTTCGCAACCGCGCTTAGTCAAAACGGGTACGCCTGCAAGCTCTAGCTCGCTAAAATAGCGGCTCGCCGTTCTTTCGGATATTTCGAAGCGTTCGGCAACGTATTTTAGCGTGATTTTTTCGCCGCTCAGCAATTTAAATAAAATGCCCAGCAATATTTTGTGTTTCATTTTAGCTCCGTTTTAGTCTTGATAAACCGACGAATATCGTGTGATACAAGTATATTATAAGGCGGCTGTTTTGTCAAGCGCGCGAAACGGGGCAAAAAATTTGATAAGCTGTGAATTTAGCTAAATATATTCGCAAAGTATTTCAAAAAGTTTTTGAGTTCCGTTTTTTAAATTAAGCACGTTAATATTTTTAATAATTTCTCCTTCTTTTTCGCGAAGCTTATCCAGTAGCGGAATAAGCTTAACGCAAAGCTCGTCTTCGTCGCAATAAATCAAAGCTCCTTTTTGCTCGAAGTGGCGCGCGTTTTCTATTTGATCCCCGCGGGAAGCTTTTTTAAGCGGCACGCATATGCAGGGCTTTTTTGCGTAAAGCGTTTCGAAAAGTGTGTTCGAGCCCCCGCGCGAAAGGCAATAATCGGCTGCAGCCAAGGCGTTTTTCATGTTTACGAATTCAAAGGCGAAATACCCGTTAACGGGCTTATAGGGGCACTTATTGTTTTTTCCTAAGGCGTGAATAACGTTAAAACGCTTTAATAATTCGGGTAAATTTTTAAAAACGGCTTCGTTGACGGTTTTGCTTCCGCTACTGCCCCCGCTTACCAAAAGCACGGGTTTCGGGTTTTTTATTCCGAAGTATTTAAGTGCTGCCGTTTTGTTTTTATCAAAAAGCTCTTCGCGCATGGGGGAGCCTATATATTCGCCGCCTACGTCGCGCGCGGTTTTTTCAAACGTGCATAAAGCTCGCGCGCCTTTTTTTATAGTAATTTTGTTTGCAAGCCCTATGCTTAAGTCGGATTCGTGGCAGACGACGGGAATTTTTAACTTGAAGGCTGCAAGGCAAACGGGTAGGGCGCAGTAGCCGCCTTTTGAAAAAACCACTCCGGGTTTTATCGTTTTTAACAAGATTTTTGCTTCTTCTCGCGCTTTTAAAAGCGTTATGGGCAAGGCGAGGTTTTTTAACGCCGTTATCGAAAAACCGCGAGTGAGTTTAGGGGGATTTATTTTTAAAATTTCGTCGCAATTATTTTGCATTAAACGTGTTTCGAGCTCTTTCCCGCTACCTATATAAACGGTGCGAACGCCTATTTTTTTTAATTTCGGGTATAGTGCGATAAACGGAACTATATGCCCCGCCGTTCCGCCCCCTGCGAAAACTATCGTTTTTTTGCCCGCCGGTTTTTCGCTTAGCTTTTTGTTTTTTAATTCAATTTTTACTTCGCCGTTTTTATTCATACTTATATTTTATGCAAAACGAATAAAAAAATTGAGTAAACGAAAAACCCGCGAAAGGCTCGATAATCGACCTATAGGCGGGTTTTTTAATATTTTAAGTTGATAGTTCAATCGTTTTTTCGCACAATTATTTAATCTTTATAAACTCTTGCCCCCCCATAAAGGGACGAAGAACTTCGGGAATTTTCACGCTGCCGTCGGCTTGTTGGAATTGTTCGATCATGGCGGGGAATACGCGTGAAGTAGCCAAACCGCTTCCGTTTAAAGTGTGAACGAATTCGGGCTTGCCGGTTTTGGTGTTTCTGAAACGAGTATTGTTCCTTCTTGCCTGATAGTCGTTGGCGTTGGAAACCGAGCTTACTTCTTTGTAGATGCCCATAGACGGAATCCATACTTCTATATCGTAGGTGCGCGCCATCGAAGCGGAGCAGTCGCCCGCGGCGAGTTTGCTCAATCTGAAGTGAAGCCCGAGCTTTTGCATAAGAGAACAAGCTTTGTTAACCAATTCTTCGAAAGCTTCGCGGCTGTGTTCTGGGTGCGCGTATTGAACCATTTCTACCTTGTTGAACTGATGCCCGCGAATCATTCCGCGCTCTTCCGCGCGATAGCTTCCCGCCTCCTTTCTGTAGCAGGGGGTGTAAGCGAAAAATTTCATAGGCAACTTGCTTTCGTCTATAATTTCGCCGGCATACATGTTTACCAACGCGGTTTCCGCGGTTGGAAGCATGAATTTCGATTTTTTGTTGTCGCCACCTTCGCTGTCTACCCAATAAACTTCGTCGGCGAATTTGGGGAATTGCCCCGCGCCGAACCCGCAGTTATATCCGAGCATGTGCGGGGGGAGGATGAATTCGTAACCGTCGGCTAAATGTTCGCTTATAAAGAAGTTCAAAAGCGCCCATTCGAGCCTTGCGCCCTCGCCGCGATAAAGCCAATAGCCGCCGCCCGAAAGTTTAACGCCGCGCTCGTAGTCGATTATACCCAAAGCGTTGCATAAATCGACGTGATTTTTGGCTTCGAAGTCAAATTCGGGTTTTTCGCCGAAAACCTTAACCACTTGATTGTTTTCTTTTTCGCCTGGCAAAAGGTCGTCGTCGGGAACGTTGGGAAGACGTGAAACGAAGTCGTTTATACGATTTTCTATATCGGCTTTCTTTTCGTCTAAAGCGGAAATTTTATCGCCGAGCTCGCGCATTTCGTTAAAAACGGCGGTAACGTCATTTCCTTCTTTTTTAAGTTTGGGAATTTGTGCCGAAACTTTATTCTTTTCGGCTTTCATTTGTTCTACTTCTGCTATTACTTTTTTGCGTTCGGCGTTAAGTGCCAAAACTTCTTCGAAGTTAACGTTGCAACCTTTCTTCGCAAGCTTTTCGCTCATGAGTTGCGGATTTTCGATGATTTTATTGATGTCTAACATAAATCCGTCCGTTTTTAAGTCTTTTTTTGTTTAATTATACTACCTTTCGCGCGAATTTGCAATAAAATTAAGGGCAATAACCTTAAACAAAGCAAAAATAATTGCAAAACTCGAAGGAATGTGGTAGAATATTACACTGGTATCACAGTAAAGTCATGCGCGCGCGCAAAGTGCGTGCCGCGATAGGTAATTTGACATGAGTATTTATTTGTACAACACGCTAACGCGCAAAAAACAAGAATTCGTTACGGCGGACGGTTCGAATAAAGTAAGAATGTATTCTTGCGGCCCCACCGTATACAGTTACGCGCATATAGGAAACATGCGCACCTACGTTTTTATGGATTTATTGCGCCGCACTCTCCAATACGAAGGGTATAAAGTTAAAGGCGTTATGAACGTTACGGACGTAGGGCATCTTTTGTCCGACGGCGACGACGGCGAAGATAAAATGCAAAAAGCCGCCGCAGAACAACACAAAAGTCCTTACGAGATAGCGGCGTTTTACGCGGGCGTGTTTTTCGAAGATTTGAAAAAACTCAATATTCAGAAGCCCGAGCTTACGCCTAAGGCAACCGAGCATATCGATTGCATGCTTTCTTTCGTGAAAGAACTTGTCGATAAGGGCTACGGCTACGAAACTAGTGACGGTATTTATTTCGATATTTCCAAAGCGAATGCTTACGGCAAGCTTTCGGGCGCAAAGCTCGAAGAACAGCGTGCGGGTGCACGCGTGGAAGTCAACGGCGAAAAACGCCATCCCGCAGATTTCGCGTTATGGAAAAAAGCGCCTAAAGAACACATTATGCAATGGGATAGCCCTTGGGGCAAAAGTTACCCCGGTTGGCATATAGAGTGTTCGGCTATGAGCCGCAAATATTTGGGCGACGAATTCGATATTCACACCGGCGGCGTAGATCATATTCCAATTCATCACGAAAACGAAATAGCGCAAAGCGAAGCCCTTACTGGTAAAATTCCCGCGAGATTTTGGATGCACGGCGAGTTTATGCAAGTGGACGGCGGAAAAATGAGTAAATCGCTCGGCAACACTTACACGATAGCCCAGCTCGAAGAACGCGGATATCGCCCGATGGATTTCAGATATATGTGCTTAAACGCGCACTATCGCAAAAAATTGAATTTCACGTTCGAAGCGTTAGACGGCGCGAAAACCGCTTACGATAGGCTTTTGCACGCGGTCGCGCTGCACAAAAACGCCTCGGGCGACGTTTCGGAAGAAACGCTAAACGCTTTTAAAAAGCAGTTCGAAGCATCCGTTACGGACGAGTTAAACGTTCCGCAAGCGCTCGGCGTGTTATGGACGATGCTTAAGCTTTCTCCGTCAGACAAAGTATACAAGCTCGCGCTCGAATTCGATAAAATTTTCGGTCTGTCTTTAGATAAAGCCGAAATCAAAGAAGAAACCGTAGAAATTCCCGAAGAAGTAATTGAATTGGCTGAAAAAATGCAGGCGGCGCGTATAGAAAAAAATTACGCCGTCGCAGACGAGCTTCGCGCTAAAATCGACGCGCTCGGTTTTTCCGTTTTAAACACGAAAGAAGGTTATGCCTTAAAACCAAAAAATTTAAATAAATCCAAAACACAAAAGGAACGCTGTTTTTAACTATGAAAAAATTAACGTCAGAACAATTAAGAAGCGCATATCTCGATTATTTTGCGCAAAACGGGCACGCCGTAATTCCGTCGGCAAGCCTTATCCCCGAAAACGACCCTTCTGTATTGTTTACCACGGCGGGTATGCACCCGTTGGTGCCTTATCTTTTAGGTGAAAAACACCCCGCGGGCAAGCGCCTTACGGACGTGCAAAAATGCGTGCGTACCGGCGATATAGAAGAAGTGGGCGACCTTTCGCACCTCACCTTTTTCGAAATGCTCGGCAACTGGTCTTTGGGCGACTATTTTAACGAAGAAGCCATTAAGTGGAGCTATAAATTTTTAACGGGCGAAGAATATCTTGCAATCCCCGTCGAAAAACTTGCCGTAACGGTGTTTGCCGGCGACGAAGACGCCCCGCGCGACGAAGCAA
>CAZNKA010000012.1:0-18183 GCA_964573495.1 uncultured Acidiphilium sp.
CATTACGGAACGCGCGAACACGACCGTAAACTCTTATATGTACGAAGAAGATTACAGCAAAATCACGCCTAGCTGTTGGGTAGATAACTATAACTATCTCAACACTAATATAACCGTTAAAATGGTCGATTTTATTCCGCTTGAATTCTCTTACGCGCTGTTTGCCGGCGACGTTGACGAAATGCGCGAAGCTTTCGATAATTTGCAATCCAGCGGAACGATGGTTAAAAAAGAACTGTCTTGGCCCACTCGTTGACGTTTTTGGATAACATTTTTCGATAAAATTGTTCTTTTAGGGTAATTTGTCGGCATAAATAATCGTAAAATCGCGAAATTAAGCGACTTTACGATTATTTGTTATTCCTAATAAAAAATTTAAAGCAGGAGAAAATTTATGCGCGCATTTTGGGCGGATATGTCCCTTGCTCCTAACGTGGAGCTGTGCTTTTATTGCAAGTTAAAAAAAGGCGAAGCTTCCGAAATTTCGCTTATCGCCAAGGATATTTACAATTTATTCGTAAACGGAAAATTCGTTTGCTACGGACCCGCCAGAACGGCAAAAGGTTACGCGCGCGTCGATAAAATAACAATCGGCAAATATCTTACCGAAGAAAATAACGAGCTTAAGGTTTACGTGCAATCGAACTACGCCGACGCGCTTAACGTCGCATTCGAAAACCCTTTATTCGGCGCGGAAATAATTGCGGCGGACGGAAAAGTTATTAAAACCGCGGCGGATTTTTGTTGCCGCGAAATGACCGATAAACTAAGAAAAACCGAGCGCATGAGCGTTCAGCGCGGGTTTACCGAGGTTTATGTTTGCGAAGCAGACCGCGAAACCGCGCTCGAAAGCTTTCCTGTTCGCAAGCTTTGCGAAGTGCCTTGCCCCGAGCTTTTGGAACGCGGCGTCGAATTTTCGCTTAACGAAAAAGTTTTTGCCGAAAAATACGAAGAAGGCGGCGTAATCGTAGACGAAAACGGCGTTTGGCAAAATCCGTTTACCAACGCTTTAGACAGCGGCGACGGGCTTCGCTCTTACAAGCGCGACGAATGCGATTGTAATTTAACGCGCGAACTGCCTAAATTCGTTTTTCAAAGCAAAAGCGGCGCGGATAGCTTAAATAGCGGCGTCCGTTACGAAGCGTATCGTTTCGAGCGCGTCCGTTGCGGCAAGTTCAATATAAATTTAAGCGTTTTAAATTCTGCGGATATTTGGCTCGTTTACGACGATATTTTAATCGACGGCAAAGTTCAATTCAATCGCGAACAAATAACGCACGGGTTAAAATGGTCACTAAAAGCGGGGAAATACTCGCTTTATTCGCAAGAAGTCTACTCGGTTAAATATGCGACTTTGATAATAAAAGGCGGCTCGGAGATTAAAGATTTATCCGTTATTTGCATAGAAAACCCGCAAACGGCAAACTTTTCGTTAGATTGCGACGACGAAGAATTGTCTTCGATAATAACAGCCGCCAAGCACACTTTCGAACAAAACGCCTACGATATTTTTACCGATTGCCCCAATCGCGAAAGGGCGGGCTGGCTTTGCGACGCTTATTTCGAAGCCGAAGCCGAACGCTTTTTTACGGGCAATAACGTCGTTGAAAAGAACTTTTTGCAAAACTATTTGCTTTATAAAAACGAACACTACGCTCACGACGGAATTATTCCTATGTGTTATCCTTCCGAACCGAAAAGCGGCGACGACTTTTTGCCGAACTGGATACTTTGGTATATTTTGCAGTTAGAGCGTTATAAAATTCGCAGCGGTGACGAGCAATTTATCGCTCTTCATAAAAAGCGCGTTTACGATATTTTGGATTTCTTTGCGGGGTTCGAAAACGAATACGGCTTGCTCGAAAATTTAAAAGGCTGGGTTTTCGTGGAATGGAGCAGGGCTAACGATTTCGTTAACGGAGTTAACTTCCCTACGAATATGCTTTATTCGGGCGCGATTTTAGCCGCCGGTAAGCTTTTTAACGACGACGCGCTTATTAAAAAGGCAAACACTATAAAGCAAACGATAAACAAACTCTCGTTTAAAAACGGATTGTTTACGGATAATGCCGTAAGAAACGAAAAAGGCGAGCTTGTCGCAACCGAAAACGTAAGCGAAACTTGCCAAAACTACGCGTGCTTTTTCAATATTTTAACCGCGGAAGAAAATCCCGATTTTTATAAACTTCTGTTAAATCGTTTCGGTTCGCAAGACGCGCCGAATAAAGTTTGCCCCTCGAACATGTTCATAGGCTACGTTTTACGTCTTACCGTGCTTTTGCGCGAAAAGCAATATGCGCAGCTTTTAGACGAGTGCAGACGCATTTTTTCAAAAATGGCGGCTCGTACGAGCACTATTTGGGAATTGTTTGCCGAAAACGCAAGCTGCAATCACGGATTCGGCAGTATAGTCGCTATGTTTATAGCCGAGGCGTTAAAAGCCGCGCGCGCGTAAATTGTACGTACAAATCTTTTTTAAAACAATTAAATATTAAAAATCGCCGATTGCGTAATAAATTTTGCGCAGTCGGTTTTTTTTTGCGAAAAACACTTTTTTATGACAGTACTCTATTGACTTTGAAAAATTCCGTGTTATTATGCTCGCGTAGTTTGGTGGCGCGAAAAACTAAAACGCGGGGCAGCCGAAAGGAAAAAAATGGATAAAACTGAAAGGCTTATTATAAATAAAATATCCGAAATCGATAAAGAAATCAGCGGGCGAAGGGGCAAGCTTTGGGCGTATAATCGCGAACGCGTGCATTTAAAGCAAATGGCATTTCATAAGTGTTTAAAGGGCAACAGATGGGTGTTCGGCGGAAACAGAAGCGGCAAAACCGAATGCGGCGCGGTGGAAAGCGTTTGGCTCGCGCGCGGAATTCATCCTTATCGCGAAAATCGAAAAAACGTGTTCGGTTGGGTCGTTTCGCTTTCGCAACAGGTTCAGCGCGACGTCGCTCAGAAAAAAATTTTGTCTTATCTTCACCCGCGCGATATCGTGGATATAACTATGTATTCGGGGCGGCGAGATTACCCCGAAAACGGCGTTATAGATCAAATTCGCGTTAAAAACGAGCTAGGCGGCTGTTCGACCATAGGTTTTAAAAGTTGCGATCAAGGGCGCGAAAAATTTCAAGGTGCCTCGCTCGATTTCGTTTGGTTCGACGAAGAGCCGCCCAAAGACGTTTACGACGAGTGTAAAATGCGGCTTATCGATAAAAAAGGCATAATGTTCGGTACCATGACGCCTTTAAAGGGGCTAACTTTTATTTACGACGAAATTTATTTGAATTCCAATAATTCAAACGAGGTTTGGTACGAATTTATGGAATGGGGCGATAATCCGTATTTAGACGAAGGCGAGGTTAAGGCGCTTACCGAAAGCCTTCCTAAAGACGTGCTCGAATCGCGCCGATACGGAAAGTTTCGCGCCGAAAGCGGACTTGTTTACGGCGAGTTCGACGAACGCGTTCACGTAGTTCAGCCCTTCGATATTCCCTTTGATTGGCAAGACAAGCTTTCTATAGACCCGGGGCTTAACAATCCGCTTTCTTGCCATTTTTACGCGGTGGATTACGACGGTAATATTTACGTCGTCGCGGAGCATTACGAGCAAGGAAAAACGGTTGAAAATCACGCGCAAAAAATAAGCGAAATTGCCGAAGAATTAGGTTGGCATAGGCGTTCGGACGGGCGGCTGGAGAGCCTTATAGACAGTGCGGCGAACCAAAAAACGCTTGCCTCCGCGCGCAGCGTTACCGAACTTTTTTTCGAGCACGGCGTTGCTTGCAATCCCAAAGTAAATAAAGATAAGTTCGCGGGGATTGCTCGCGTAAAGGAATATTTTGCCGCTAATAAAATTCGCATTTTTCCGTGTTGCCGAAATTTAATACGCGAACTTAAAACTTATCGTTGGGGCGAAGGTGACGTTCCCGTAAAACGCGACGACCATGCCTTAGACGAACTTAGATATTACGTTATGACTGCACCGAAGCTTAAAGAAAAGCCCGCGGCAAAAAGTTTGGTGCAAGCGGATAAAGAGCGCCTTATTCGCAAAAACAGCCGCGGCAAAGGGGGATGTTTTGCAGGATGAAAAAGTTTATTTAAAAATTCGCAAGGCTCTTTTAAAACGCGCCTTAGGGTACGATACGAGCGAAGTCGTCGAAGAATACGCAAAAAACGACGACGATATGACCGTGGTAAGAAAAAAAGTAACCAAAAAAAACGTACCTCCGGATATTTCGGCGGCAAAACTTTTATTGGACGATATCGAACGCGATAAAAACGAATACGCCGAAATGACCGAAGAACAGTTGGAGGCAGAAAAGGAGCGGTTGCTTAATTTAATAAAGGAGAAGTGTAAAAAATGAAAATTTTGAATAATAGCGCGCGGATTAACTGCGAGGTAAAAGGGTGCGTAAATCGCGCCGCATATAGACTTATACCCGATAAAAACGAAGAAGACAACGTTTGCCTTTGTAAACAATGTTTAAACGATTTTTATCGCGCGGCAAGCGCGGCTGTTAAAGCGGAGGAGAAAAAACGTGCAAAAAACAAGTAAAAAAGAACTTTCTGTGTCGAGCGATTCTCCGCGTAAGCGTTACGAAAAAGAACTGGTTGCCGAAGTCGTTGCCGATTTTGAAAAAAGACGCGAAGAACGCCGACTTTTAGAAAGACAATGGAATTTAAACGTAAATTATCTAATGGGAAATCAATATGCCGAAATTAATCCTTGCGGCGAACTTTACGAAAGCGAAAAGGATTATTATTGGCAAGGTCGTAACGTATATAATCATATCGCGCCCATTGTCGAAACGCGAACGGCGAAACTTTCGCGCGTGCGCCCGATAATGTCGGTGCGCGCTTCCGGTGACGACGATAGCGACGTTAAAGCGGCAAAAATGGCAAGCAAACTTTTAAATTCCACTTTTTCGCGCCTTAATATGGACGAAGTAATTTATAAAGCAACGCTTTGGAGCGAAACCATGGGTACCGCTTTTTATAAAATCGTTTGGAATAAAAACGCGGGCAAAAAAATGGGCGAGCTTAACGGTAAATCCGTTTATGAAGGCGATATTTCCGTTTTGCCCGTTTCTCCTTTCGAAATTTTTCCGGATAGTTTGTTCCGCGAAGATATTTGCGAGCTTAAAAGCTTGATTCATGCTAAGGCTATGCACGTCGACGACGTTTATAGGCTTTACGGCAAGCGTTTAAAGGGCGAGGACGTAAACGTTTTCGGATATAACGAACTAAATGCTTCGGGCTCCAACGTTCCGCGTTTAACCGGCGGAACGGTGCACGACAACGTGCTTGTAATAGAGCGCTATGAAGCTCCGAACGATAAACATCCGCAAGGCAGAGTAGTAACGGTAGGCGGCGGAGAACTTTTAGCCGACGAAGAATTGCCTTATATTAACGGAGAAAACGGAAGCAGAGAATTTCCGTTCGTAAGGCAAACTTCAATCGACCAAGCGGGTAGTTTTTTCGGCGTAAGCGTAATAGACAGGGTTATTCCCATTCAGCGCGCGTATAACGCCGTAAAAAACAGAAAACACGAATATTTAAACAGAGTAAGTATGGGCGTCGTTACCGTCGAGGACGGTTCGGTCGATACGGACGCTTTGGTAGACGAAGGATTGTCGCCCGGGAAAGTTTTGATTTACAGGCAAGGTTCGAATCCGCCGCGACTTATGGCAAATTCGTCGGTCCCGCCCGATTTTTCGTACGAGGAGTCGCGCTTGGAGCATGAATTTATAAACGTAAGCGGAGTAAGCGAATTTTCGCGCAATTCGGCAACGATAGGCGAAAATATGAGCGGCGTGGCTTTGGAACTTATGATCGAACAAGACGATACTCGATTGGTAAATTCCGCCGAAAACATTCGGCATGCCGTTCGTAAAGTGGGCAAGCAAGCGATTAGACTTTTAAAACAGTTTGCCACTCAAACCAGAATGATGCGTTGCTACGGTCAGGGAAATTCAGTCGAATTATACTATTTCAATTCTAACGATTTAACCAGCGACGACGTCGTGTTCGATACCGAAAACGAACTTTCAAATACGCCCGCGCAAAAGAAAAACGCTATCTACGAAATGCTAAAACTCGGGCTTTTATCCGATAAAAACGGTGCTTTAAGTCAGCGCACTAAAAGCAAGATATTAGAACTTATAGGTTACGGCACGCTTTCCGGCGGGCAGGACGTAGCGACTTTGCACGCCGATAAGGCTCAGCGCGAAAATATTCAAATGCAAACGCAAAAATTAAGCGTCGAACAGTTCGACGATCACGAAATACACGTGACGGAACATGTAAAGCTTTTGTTAACCGAGGATTTTTCGAATAATAACGAGTATAAAAATCGCGTTTTAGAGCATTTAAACGAACATAAAGCAGCAATTTCCGGCGGGCAAGGTACGGAGGTGGAAAATGAAATCCGAAAAACAAACTAAGCAAACTACGCGCGCTAAAGAGCTTGAAAAGGAAAAATGCGATTGTGCCGCAGAGCAAACCGCCACGATAACGCAAAACGAAGATTTTTGCGCCGAGGCGACCTCGTACGGCAAATTCAAAACCTTAGACGAGCTTTTAAAGGCATACAGAGAGCTTCAGTCGCAATTTACCAAACGCAGTCAACGGCTGAGCGAACTGTTAAACGAAAACGGCGCGCTAAGAGAAAAATTACTGGCTTTGCAGCAAAAGTGCGGCGGCTTGGATGAAGAACAAACGGACTTGAATTCTTCTTCGAGCTCGTGCCTTAACGATATTTCCGCAGAAGATGAAACGGGGAACGCGAGGGATATCGAAGGCGTGAAGGCAAGTGAACTCTCTGATTTTACCGCATACGAAAACGAAGGTAGGAACGTAAAAATCGAGCAAAACGAAACGTTCGTCGATAATAGCCCGACCGAAAACGATTTCGATTGCTCGGATTATTCTGTCGAAGCAAAAAGATTTTTGCGGGCAAATCCGTTTGCGGCGGCTTACGTTTGCGAAATAGCGGATGCGGCTGCGGCTTCGGGTGATTTATCGGCTGGTTTTTTAGAACGCGCGTTTATTTCCGTTTTAAGTGAAAAATTAAAAACGGCAACTAAAAACGCAAACGATGCGGATAAAATTTTCGAGGCGGTGATGGCGCATCGCGACGTTTACGAGCGGGTTATAAGGCGATATCTTACCGAAATCGATAAAAACCGCGTGGCAACGTTGATTTGCGCGGAGGGATTAACCGCTTGCGCCCCTCCCGTAAAACCCAAAAGCATAGAAGAAGCCGGCGCGTTCGCGGCGTCTATGCTAAAGCGCAAGTAATAAAAAATCAAAGATAAAGGAGAAAGCAGAAAATGGTAACACTTACCAGCGCAGACAGCGCGTTAAAAACATTATATCTCGGAGTAATAACCGAACAGCTTAACACTTCGGTAAATCCGCTTTTGGCTAAAATTAAGCAAACTACTCAAGACGTGTGGGGCAAAGAAGTGCGCCGCGTTGCGCAATACGGAATAAACGGAGGTATAGGCGCGGGTAGCGAAACGGGCGAATTACCCGTTGCAAGCGGAAACAATTACGATCAATTCGTGCTTTCGCTTAAAAACCTTTACGGTACTATAGAAATTAGCGATAAAGCCGTTCGCGCTTCAGAAAATAACGCGGGTGCGTTCGTCAATCTTTTAAACGCCGAAATGGAAGGGCTTTTAAAGGCTTCGTCGTTCAATTTCGGAAGAATGCTTTTCGGCGACGGAACCGGCGTTTTGGCAAAAGTAGTTTCGGTTGACGAAAGCGGCTATGTAACCATGGATAACGTCAAAAATTTAGTCGAAGGCATGGTTATAGATTTTTATGCTTCCGGCGGCAGCAAAATTTCTACGGCGGTAGGGCGCAAAATATTGCGTATCGACAAAAAGACCAAAACGATTGCCGTAAGCGGTTCGCGCATTACTTCAAGCACCGTTCCCGCGGGTTCGTTCGTATGCGTTCAGGGCTCTTATAAAATGGAAATTACGGGGCTCGGCAGTATTTTTAAAACTGAGGGCAGCCTTTACGGCTTAGACAGAGCTTCACGCCCTTGGTTAATCCCTTATATGAAAACCGACGTTGGCGAAATTACGGATAACGTTATTCAAACGGCTATCGACGAGCTCGATGAAAATTCGGGTAGCAGAGTTAACTTTATAATTTGCTCGGCAGGGGTAAAACGCGCGTATCAGTCTTATTTGAACTCTTATAAACGCAATATCGACGTTATGGATTTAAAAGGCGGCTATAAAGCTATATCTTATAACGGAATACCGGTAGTTTCGGATAGATTTTGCCCCGAAGGCACTATGTATTTACTTAACACCGACGATTTCGTTTTGCATCAGCTTTGCGATTGGCAATGGCTCGAGGGCGAAAACGGCAAAATTTTAAGGCAAGTGGCAGGCAAGCCCGCGTATACGGCAACGCTCGTTAAATATGCCGACCTCGTTTGCACCAGACCTAGCGGTCAGGCTATGCTTTCGGGTATAACCGAGGCTTAATTTAAGTTAATTTATTATTATAGGGCGGAGTGTTTACTCCGCCCGAAGGAGGTGTTTTTATGGCTATACTCGTTTCCGACGTTATGCTTTTATGTGCAAATTTGCTTAAAAACAAAAATTTGGCAAGCAGTTTGAGCGGGGAACTCGTGGCGGACGAAAAAACTTCGGAAGAGCGGGCAGATTATCTTCGCGTTTACGATATGGTTACAGACGAGCTTTCTTGCGAGTATTTTCCGCTTACGGCAGAGCAGTGCATAAATGCGGACGGCGGAATGGTAAAGCTTACTTCGCTTAATTTCGCTCCGCTTAAAATAATTGCGGTTTTCGATAATGAAAGCGGTAAAAAAATTAATTATTCGCTTAAAGGTGCCGAACTTATAGTGCCGCCAAGCAATAAAATTAAAATTATATACACGCACGCCGCGCCGCCCGCAGCCGAATCGGACGAGTTTATTTATTGCGCCACTCCGGGTAAGTTCGTCGTTGCATGCGGAATGGCGGCGCAAATTTGCCTAGAAAACGGTCTTGTAAGCGAAGCTCGGGTTTGGCGCGATAAATACGATTCGGCTATCCGCGGCAGAGTGGCAGAAAGGCGTAAATTGATTATTAAACCCAGAAGGTGGTTGTAATTTATGTATTATATTCATAATAATCTGACCGATAACAGAAAAAACGCATACTATTACGTGCGTGATTTTTCCGGCGGCGTGGAAAGCGGGGTTAACGAACGAATTTTGCCACTCGCTTACGCCGCAGAAAGCTTTAATTTTAGCGTGAAAAGCGGCGCGCTTTGCGACGGCGGCGGAATTAAGCGGGCAAATTTTTCGGGCAAAACGCTTAATTTTAACAATATCGCGGCGAAGGCTCGGCGACTTTATTATTTAAAAACCTACGACGAGCAAAGTTCGGATTATAAAAATAGGATTTTGATTTATTTTGACGACGGCTACGTTTATCAGGCGATTGTAGGCGAGGACGATTCGTTTAAAAAAATAGAAGATTTGTATTTCGAAAGCGCGCCGATAGCCGTTCGATATACGTATAACGGTAAAAACGTTATAATTTTTTCAAGCGGCAGTGCAATGAAAATTTTCGACGGCGATATAACCGAAAACGTTTCGGACGCACCCGCCGTTACTTCAATGTGTATGCACGGCGAAAGGCTTTTTGTAACCGAAGACGGCGAAAAAACAACTCTTTGGTATTCTGACGATTTCGACCCCGCAAATTGGGATATTTCGCTTTCGGAAGCGGGTTTTATCGATTTACGCGACGAACGCGGCTCTCTTTTAAAAGCCGTTGAATTGGGCGGCTACGTTTACGTTTTTAGGAATTACGGAATAACTCGCGTTACGGCTTACGGCGACCAAACTGAATTCGCAACGGACGGTATTTGCGCTTCTTCGGGTAAAATCTATCAAGGAAGCATTACTCTTTGCGGCGATAAAATCGTATATCTTGCCGAAGACGGATTTTATTGCTTTTCGGGCGGGGCGCCTTACAGAATTTTAACTAAGCTAGACGGTTTTTTGCGCGGCGCGAATAATTCTTCGGCTAAAGGTGTTTATTTTAACGGCGAATTGTTCGTAAGCTTAAATCTTAACTTAAAAAACGGTGCAGAGAGTTGTGTTTTAAGGTATAACTTTTCCGAAAAAAGTGCAACGTTTTTATGCGGCTTTAACGTTATCGATTTCGAGCAGTTAAACGGCGAAAACGAATATAAATTACTGTTTTTATGCGAAAACATGAACGAAGTGGGCGAGCTTTCGGAGTATTCCGAGTTTTTCGGTGCCGATATAATTAAAAAATGGCAAAGCGGGTTCAGTGATTTAGGCAAGCCGGAAACCGAAAAAACATTGCGCGGTATTTCGCTTTATTCGGATAAACCCGCAAAGTTGATAATTACTTCCGAGCGAGCTACCGCGACGGTGAATTTTTGCGGCAGCGATTGCGACGAATACGTTAAAATCGCGTTAAAAGGCAAAGCTTTTGAGTTTTGTATTAAAAGCGAATCGAAAAATTCCGTAATCGCGCGGTTAAAAATCGATTTCGAGTATGGACCTCGCGTAGCCTAGCGGGCGAAAAATAGGGGGATAAATGGAAAACTATTATTTAAAACTTCGCGATTTGGAACGAAGAATTCAATCGCTCGAATCGAAAAGCGCGCAAACGGATTTTAATTACGTTCGATACGAATCCGGCGGAGGCGAGGGCGTTTCTCAAGCGTTTACCTACGGGTTTAAAACGTTAAAAAAATGCGTGCTTAAACTTAAATTTATCGTTTATGCACAATATTGCCCGGGTAAAAGCGGCGTTATAAAAATCAACGGCGTTAAGGTTAAAGATTTTTTGCCTAAAAACGGCAAAACGGAAATCGAATGTTACGTTCCGTTCGAAAAGGGCGAACAAGGCGCTGCGCTATATTTGACATCGGATGAAGAATTTTCTGTTAACAGCTGCGTTTTCGAAGTGTTCGGTTGCGTAGATTATCCCGACGAAGCAAGCGCGCTTTCCGTTATAAACGAAAGCGATCGCAGCGTTATTTTGTTTACTACCGATAACAAAGCCGCGCTTATCGAATATTCCGGCAGTTTAATCGAAAAAGTAAGTTTTACGGCGAATTGCGCGGCTATGTTCGATTATTCGGGCGGGTATGTTTTGGCTTGCGTCGATAAAAGCGGTGAGCTTGTCGTTCGATTCATAACTAAAGAATATTCGATTAGCGAGCCGGTCGCGATAGTGCCGCGCGGAATAATTTCGGTGTGCGCGTTAGGGGGAAGCGAACCTTGTTTTTATGCCGTAAAGGGCAGCAAAGTTATAAAGCTTGCGTTTAATTTAAACGATAATACTTTTACTCAAATAGCAACGCCGTACCGCGGGAAAAGCGTTGTTTCGAACCCTGCCGTAAGCGGGTATTTGATATTGCGCGAATTCGACGGTACAAATAAATTAGTCGCGCTATAAGCCCGTTATCGGCACTTTCGATTAAATTTTTTAAAGAAGGCGAATAAAAATGATTATAGATTTACACAAAAACGTTAACTATCGAATTTTAAAATCCGACGACGAGAATAAGCCGATTTTAAGCGGTGGAGACGGAACAAAAATTTCGGAATATTCCGTTATTGAAAATTCCGCAAAAGAAAGCGACGGCGTAATTGCTTATTGCGACGAGCGGATTCCGCTTTACGACGGAAAAATGCTTATCAGATTAAGAAACACGCTTACAGTCGCGGAAGCGTAGCCTATAAAAAATCGGACCGTTTTAAGATGCGATTCGATATCGGAAAAAAACAAAATAAAGGAGAAATTGCAATGTTAAATTACAAAATAAAAGTTACGCCTCAGCAAGTGCTGGCTGTCGAGGGGAGCGGTGGTGCTTTGAAAGAGTCGCAAGAAACGAAAAAATATTCCGTCGAGCGCGAAAATCTTCAAAAAAAGCTAGACGAACTTAACGAAAAGGCAGAAAAGCTATACGCTGCCGCGGCGGAGGGCGGCGATTACGGTTTAAAACGCTTAGAATACGATAAAACGACCGATGACGAGATTTACAACCTTGCAAAGCGCGGTTTAAACGAAAAATACACCTTAAAAAGCGAAGCGTTAGCCGAAGAGACCGAGCAAAACAAACAATCGTTGGAGCAAAAAAAACAGCAAATAAGCGAACAAACGAGTGCCGCCAACGCAAATATCGCAGGGCGTTACGAGGCGGCGAAGGAACAAGCCGGCGAGGATGCCATTAAGCGAGGAATAGCGCGTTCTTCTATAATTTCGGAGATGCTTAAAGAATACGATAAGCAAAAACTTTCCGCAATAGACGACGTAAACGCCGAAGCGCGTGAAAAAATTGCCGCTATCGACGACGAAATCGCGGGGCTTAGTCAAAAACTGAACTCTTCGCTAAAGCAATTCGATATGGAAAAAGCAATAGAGCTCAACGAAAAAATCGATGCGCTTAAAGCCGCGCGCGACGAAAAAAATACCGAAACCCTAAAATATAACAACGAAGTAAGCGAAACCCTTTTAAAATACGCAGACGCGTTGAAAGAAACCGTTGCCGATAAATATAAAAAACAGGGCGATTCTTACAAAACTGATATGGCTGTCGCTATTTTGGATTATTATTCGAAGCTTACCCCCGAGGAGGCTTTGAAAGATTTTGAAAGTTCGGATTATACGAAATATCTATCGGCGGCTGGATTAAAAATGGTAACAAATTATTTGAATCTTCGCAACGCGAAATAATAAAAATCGCGCCGAAATCAAGCAAAAAGAATAAAAACGGCGAATGCGCGCGGCGAATATATAAATGCCGCGCGCATATATTATTTTCGGGGTTTTTTAGTATGAATTTATTGGGGGAAATAAAAAAATGCGTATCGCTCGGAACGCCTTACGTAACTTTCGGCAAAAGCGGCGGTTACGTAAGCGGGGTTAAGCGCGTTTTGGGTTTTACTCGCGAAGAGATAATTTTCGAATGCGGAAAATGCATTGTTCGCATAAGCGGCAAAAAAATGGAATTGGGTAAATTTTGTGCGGGCGATGCCGGTTTTATCGGCGAAATAGAAGGGGTAACTATATCATGAAGGCGCTCACGAATACTTATCTGGTGCGCGGGTTAAACCGCTCGGAGCTTATAAAGCGCTTAAAAAACGGCGGGATAGACCCTGTTCGAATAAAAATTATCGGCGATAATTTAACCGAAATTACCATTGATGGCAAAGATAGCGCGAAATATTTTGCAATTTGCAAAAATATGTGGTATAATGTATTGCTGAAAAGGGGCGGTTGGCTTTATCCGCTGGTATACTTAAAGCAAAACGCGTTTAAAGCAATATGCATTATTGCGCTTTTTGTTTCGGTAATCGCGTTCGACGGTCTTTATTTGGGAAATTTATATGAAGGCGACGCTTGTTTGTATCGAGTCGAAACCGAGCGCGCCGTTGCGTCTGCCGGCATTAAAAAGTATTCTTTTTTTTCAGCCGACGATTTATCGCGAATCGCCGCTATTTTAGCCGTAAACGAAAACATTTCCTTTATAAGCGTAAAAAAGTGCGGGAATAAAGCGGTTTTTTATATAAAAGAGCTTAAAGCGGAGCCCGATCTTTTTCCTTATTCTTCGGGTGACGTTTTAGCTTGCGACGATTGCGAAATAATAAATATCGTAACGTATTCGGGCACCGCGCTTAAAAAAAGCGGCGAAATCGTGCTTGCCGGCGAACCCATAGTCGGCGCTTACTACGAACAAGACGGCGAGCGCGTACCTTGTATGGCTGTATGCTCGTATTCGGCAAAGTTTAAGTTTTATTACGAATACGAGCCCGCAGAGTTGAGCGAAAGCTCCGTTTCGGACGCAATCGTACTTGCCAAGCAAGACCTGGGCGAAAAAACGGTACTTAACGTAACGCACGAAGTCCGTGCAAATAAAATAACCGTTTGCTTGCAATACGAGCGAAGCTTTATTTGCGATAAAGAACGAGAATACGGCTTTTGAGCGGAAAATAAATTAAAAAACAAACGAGCGATAATTTTTCGTAAGGAGAATTTTTTTTGGACAAATACAGCGAAACAGTCGAAATAACTTCAGCGGACGAGCTTTCGGTTTTAATTGGTTCTTTCGATGAAAATCTTGGCATAATTTCGCGCGAAACCGGCGTGCAGACGTTTGTTACGCAAAGCGGAATAAAGCTTAGTGGCGACGAAAGCGCCGTAGACGTGGCAAAGCGCGTGATTTTAAAGCTTTTGGATATAGCTCGTCGGCACGAACCTTTGGATAAAAGCCGAATTATTTATTGTATAGAGCTGGCAAAAGAGGGATACGACGGCGATATCGATAAAATAATGAGCGGCGTAATCGCGGTTACTTCGCGCGGAAAACAGATTAAATATAAAACGCTGGGGCAAAAAAGTTACGTCGATGCGATAAAAAAGAACACCGTGACGTTTGCCGTAGGACCTGCGGGAACGGGTAAAACCTATCTTGCCGTGGCGATGGCTGTTTCGGCTTATAAGAATAAAGAAATCGATAAAATTATATTAACGCGCCCCGCCGTAGAGGCCGGCGAGCGTTTAGGATTTTTGCCCGGCGATTTACAGTCTAAGGTAGATCCGTATCTCCGTCCGCTTTACGACGCGCTTTCAGAAATGTTCGGTTTGGAAACCTACCAAAAACTTTTAGAGCGCGGAAGCATCGAAATCGCGCCGCTTGCGTATATGCGCGGCAGAACGCTTTCAAACGCCTTTATTATTTTGGACGAGGCGCAGAATACGACCAAAGAGCAGATGAAAATGTTTTTAACCCGAATGGGCGAGGGTAGCCGAATGATAATCACCGGCGACGTAACTCAAATCGATTTACCTGAGGGTAAAAAAAGCGGGCTTAAACACGCCGTTTCCGTTTTGAAAGGGATAGATGGCATAGCCGTTGCCGAGCTTACGCATAAAGACGTAGTGCGCCATCCGCTCGTAATGAAAATAATCAAGGCTTATTCGGACGACGAAAAAAAGCACTCTAAAAAAGATTAATCGATTAGATTAACGGTTAAACGACTAAACAATTAAAATCAATATAATTATAATAAAAGGAACCGACAAATGATTTTTAAATCACGCATAACGCAGGCTTGGAAGGCAAGCGACTATGTAAAAACGATATTGCAATTTTGCGCCCATGCGATAATAATAGCGCTGTTGCTTTTTGCCGCGATAGTGGTAAGAGCGCATGGCTTTTCTGCGGTTAAGGATATATTCGCTCAATCGGAAAAAACGCTTTTATTCGTTTACGTAGTTTTTGCCATAGTATTTTTGCTCGCAATGCTTTATCTTTATTTTTACTTCGAATTTAAAGATTTTTTAAAGAGCGGCAAAAACATATGCATGCTGTTTTTGGTATTGGAATTTTCAATAATCGCTTCGTACGTCGTAGGCGAAATTTCGGGCGTAATATATTTGCGACCGCTTGCTTTGTGCGCCTTGCTCACGCTGCTTTTGGTTGACCGTCGCTCCGCAATAATCATGAACGTGACGTATTGCATGATTATGTTCTTGATAGATAGCTTTACCGGTATGCTCGGCGCCGAAACTTCGAAATTCGTTATAGATAAAGCCGCATACTCAACTATGATAATAGGTCTTGCGACCGGTATGCTCGGCATATATCTCATTAACAACGTAGGTTCGCGTGTGAAAGTGTTTTTCCGCGGAATTTATCTTTCTATTCCCGTTATAATTTGTACGCTTTGCATGGAAGTTAGCAGCGATATGATATTGAGTTCGATTATTTACGGCATCACTTCGGGAATGTTGTCCGTTGTTTTGATGATGGCTACGTTGCCGTTTTTCGAGTCTGTGTTTAATATCGTAACAGATTATAGGCTCTCGGAAATAACCGATCACAAGTCTAAGCTTATTCGCCGCTTGCGCGATAAAGCTCCCGGCACCTATAATCATTCGCTTACCGTTTCTACGTTAGCGGAATCGTGTGCGGCGGCTATCGGAGAAAATCCGCTTTTAGCGCGTGCCGCGGCTTTCTATCACGACATCGGTAAGTTAAAACAGCCTGAATATTTTACGGAAAACCAGCGCGGATATAACCCGCATAACGAGCTTTCGCCCGAACTTTCTACCGATATAATCAGGGCGCATGCTCGCGACGGGTACGACTTGATTAAAAAATATCGTTTGCCATCCGTACTTGCGGACGTTGCTCGCGAGCATCACGGAACGTTGCCCATAAAATACTTTTATTTAAAGGCTAAAAAATATACCGAGGGCGAGCTTAACATTGCAGACTTTTCATACGCCGGCCCGCGTCCTCAAAGTAAAATAGCCGCCATAATAATGATATGCGACGGGTGTGAAGCCGCCGTTCGCTCGCTTCCGGACCGCTCGCAAAAAAAGGTTGACGAAATGGTTTGCGCCATTATCGAAGAGCGCATGAATCTGGGGCAGTTTAACGATTGCGATTTAACGATGAAGGATATCGATGTAATTAAAAGCACTATTTCGCAAAGCTTAGGCGGCGTTTATCACGATAGAATTAAATATCCCGAAGTTAAAATCGCGAAAACGAAAAGCAAATCCGTTTCGGATGCGGAGCTTGCCGAGTTCGGCGAAAAACTCGAAGACGACGAAAACTAAAAGTTATTCGATGAACAAACTTTACGGCAAACTTTTAAAGGTGAAAAAATGTCTGATTTACTTATTACTTGCGAACAAGAATGTGCCGTCGATATAAGCGCGATAGCCGCTTCGGCACAAAAGGTTTTAAAACAGAAAATAAATCTTTTAATCGAGCTTTGTTTTTGCGACGAAGACGAAATAAAACGTTTGAATAAAGAAAATCGTGCGGTGGACAGCGTTACGGACGTTTTATCGTTTCCCGCGGCGGGCGTGATCGCGGGCGAAATAGTCAAAAAGAAAAACTATCCTTTCGACGTCGATCCCGAAACGGGTAGGGTGTTTTTGGGGTCGATAATAATTTGCTCTAAGCGTGCCGCCGAACAAGCTGCCGAATACGGTCATTCGTTAGAGCGCGAAATCGCTTATCTTATAACGCATGGAGTTATGCATCTTTTCGGTTACGACCATTTAAACGATCAAGAAAAAAGCGAAATGCGCGCATTGGAAGAACTCACGCTTGCGGGCGCGGGAATTGCCGCGCGCGATTAATCGTTAGATTTTAACTTACTAAAAAAATAATTTTACGGAGAAAAATATACGCATGAAAAGCGGACGAGTTGCTGTTGTAGGTAGGGCGAATGCCGGTAAATCTACGTTGATTAACGTAATAGTCGGCGAAAAAGTAAGCATAGTTTCGCCCAAGCCGCAAACCACGCGCGATAGAATTTTGGCTATATATAACGGCGACGGTGTACAAATAGTTTTTGAAGATACCCCCGGCGTTTATAAAGCCGAAAGTTTATTGAGCGACAGAATGCAGCGCGCTACCGAAAACGCCGCTAAAGACGTCGATTTGATTTTGATTTTGGTCGACGCGCACGAAGGTTTCCGCGAAGAAGATAAATCTCTCGTAAAGCGTTTTGCGGGGCGTAAAATTCCGGCGGTGGTGGCGTTTACCAAAACCGATATTATGCCAGAACAAACCGTTATGCAGGCGGTGGCGGCTTTGGGTGAAATCGACGGGGTGACGGACGTAACCGCGTTGTCTGCTCGTACGGGTAAAAACGTTAAGTTATTGCTTTCCGTTATAAAAGAGCGTTTGCCCGAAGGCGAGCCTTTGTTTTCTACCGACGTAATATCCGATAAAGGCGAACGTTTTATGCTCGGCGAAATTTTGCGCGAAAAAATTCTTTTAAAATTCGATAAAGAAATTCCGCACGGCGTTGCCGTTATAATCAACGAATTTACTAAGCGCGAAAGCGGCGCGTATTACGTGAACGCGGATATAATTTGCGAAAAACAAAATCATAAGGCAATACTTATAGGCAAACAGGGCAGAGCCATAAAGGAAGTTTCGGCTTTTGCTCGCGAAGGCATGGAAAAGTTTTTAGGCGCGACGGTTTATCTTGAAACATACGTTAAAGTTAAAAACGATTGGCGCGACAGACCGGATAGGCTTCGCGAATACGGCTACGCCGAAGAAGATTTTAATTAATATAAAGATAAAGGCTTACGCATAAAACTTAAGATTGCAGAGCAAAATAGTTTTATG
>CAZNKA010000013.1:0-8008 GCA_964573495.1 uncultured Acidiphilium sp.
TATTCGTCGAAACTTTGCGCCGACCAAATGCTCATCGTGGGCGAAAGCGAATATTGCCCCCAACCGCACATCGGCTTGCCGTCTATCGTGGAAACGCCGGGGATTGCCAATCCGTCTTCCACCCCGTAAAACTCGCGCGAAACTTTTTCGAACTGCGGCTTCAACGACCACAAATAATCGACGAAAACTTTACCTTCGGGCAATCGATTGCCTTTTAGGTAAGATTGGTAAGAAAGCTGAGTGTTGGTATCGTGGTGATAATCGCCCTTCCAAGGCGGCGGACAATCGTCGTCCGCAGTCCAAACGCCCTGAAGCGGCATGGGATAAAAGCCTTCGCGGCTGCACGAAGCAAGTAAATAATATGAACGATAATAAGTTTTTTCCAAAAGTTCGTCGCCTATTTTTACGCTCGATTTTGCCCAATACTTTTTCCACCAAGAAATATGCTCGCGTTTGATTTTTTCGTAGCCCTTTTCGGCGGCGGCTAAAAGCTCGTTTTTAGCTTGTTCTATAAAATCTTCGCCGACTTTATTGTTGGCAACGGTAAAATAAAGCTCGGTAAAGCCTTTGCGTTCGACTTCCAAAACGACCGCGCCGTATTTTAATTCGGTTTTGGTGCTTTGCAAATAATAAGTGAACGCGCCTTCTTTTTTAATTTCGGCGGCGGGATATTCGAAGGTGGCCGTTATGTAATCGGGTACATGAAGTTTAAGCGAATATTTACCCTCTACGCGCGCCATGCAAACGAAATCGGTTGCCGAAGCTATAAGCTCGATTTTACCTTTGTCATGTTCTAAAAAACCTATTGCCTTGGTTATGTCTATTTCGGAGCGCACGTTTTTAAGCTCGCCGAAATCCAGTTCTATTCTGCCCGCCGTTATTTTCGAAGGGTACGGCTTATCCGTATTGCTTCGGTTAAACAAGCGGTCGTACTCTGCCCAATCTTCGGGCTTGCCGCTTTTTACGAGCCTTTCCATATTTGCGTAGGTAAAACCGGGCTCCAATGTCCAAGGGTGCGGGCGCGTATCCCATAAATCGACGCGGTCTATCGCGATTTTTACGGGATTATCGCCGTATAAAAGGCAGCCTAGTTTGCCGTTACCCAAAGGGAGAGCTTCGTCCCAATTTTTTACGGCGCGGTCGTAACGAATATCGTATTTTTTTAAGTTCATTTTTTACTACATCTCCGATAGTTTTTTCGGCTTTTCGATGATTTTTCGATGTTTTTTCGATGCCCTTTCGAAACGCCGAAAGCATTGCATTTAGTTTTTTTTGCAATTTGCTTCTTATATTTTTATAATTGCCGAATTGCAAAAAAATGTCAAGCGTTTTTTAGCGCGTTTTTTTTTAATTCTTTTTATACCTAACCGTTTTTTACGCCAAAAACATGCAAAAAGCGGCAAAAAACGCCGCTTTTTTAAAAAATTTTAATGCTATAATACGCTTACTATGATAAAAAATATTTTCAGCCGCGTTTTCAAAAAAAGCGGGCTAACCGATTTTTTATGCGAAAAACCGAAAAAAAAGACTTACTCGACAATAATCGCAGCCGTTTCTTCGATATTTATCGCCGTAAGTCGACCGAACTGTGCCCAAAACTTCGCAAATTCAAGCGCAACGCAATATGAAAAAGTTTTCGCCGCGACCGAATATGCCAGAATTTTAAACGAGCAAACGCCGTTTTTCGCAGACCCCGCCTGCCAAATACTTAAATTCTACCTACCGTATTCTTACTACGTTCGCGTGGTAAAAACCGAAAGCGAAAGCGTTCGCGTGATTTATATGGAAAACTCGTCCGCCCCGATGCGCGAAGGCTATTTAAAATTTTGCGACTATTACCCTTGCGATTATATCCCCGAAAACCCCTATCCCGCGCTTAATTTACTTTTAAAAGCGGACGAAATACTCTTTTCGTCTGCGTCGGGCGGAGACGCGCGCGTCGTTCTATGCGCCGGCGAACGCGCGTATTACTACGGCGAAATAGAACAAAACGGCGAAATTTTTTATTACGTTTATTCGGGTGCTCATATAGGTTTCGTACGAAAAAACGCTTTTTACGAGCATGAACTTTTACTTCATTCCTATCCCCTTCCCGAAACGGAAGAAGAAGCAAGCGATAGCGAATCTCCTTTGCAAAGCGAACGAAACGACAAAAACGGCGGCGGCGTAAGCGCAATTGCGATAGCTATAATTTCGGTTATCGGCGTTTGTGTTATTTATCTTTTGTTTCGCCCCGAAAGTCGCGCCCTAAAAAAAGCCGCTCCGACAGAAGACGATTAATTTACATTGCTTTTAATGTTTATTTTTACAAAAATATTCAAGTTTATAAATAAGAGTTTTTTGTTTTTTCCGTCCTGAAATTTATTATCCAAAAAGCGGCGCCATTATGCGGCGCTATCTCGCATGGCGTTAGCCCTTGTTTTTTGTTGCTCCATTCTCTTAAGGCGCTCGTACTTGGCTTTTAAAAAATAAATATCGGAAAAGTTTTTACAAAACCAAGCGTCGTCATAACCCTTTTGCTTTGCGATTGCATCCAACTTTAAAGCAAGTTTTTTTTGTTTTCGATAATACGTGCGCGAAGTATAATCGAATCCGGCGCGCGGCGGCAGACGAAAAAATTTATACCGCAACAGCTCGCGTTCCTCATGCGAAAGTTTGGCTATAAGCCCGTTAACGGTATGTTTTAGCAAACGCAATCTCGCAGCTTGATTGTTAAGCTGTAAAATTTTATCGACTTGCTTTAACGTTTTATTGCTGTCCGCATACGACGTAAGCGCCTTAAAATAGGCTAGCTTTTCTATCCCGTCGAGAACACCGTCGAACGACGGATAAGAATAAAGCAAGGTTTTAAATACAAGATTCATCTCTGTTCCTCCCGAAAAGAATTATAGTTTTTATATTTAACGCAAAGCAAAACAACGCATAAAAAACAGAGCGGCAATTCGCCTTTAAAAAATAAAGCGCCCGAAGCCGATTTATTTTTACGCCGCAAAAAAGGCGAATTCTTTTCTTACGGATTTTTTGCGTTAAAAAAACCAATCGGAAAAATTTACAAAAAAAATTATTTTTTATAAAATTTTACGACTAATCGGTTTTTTTTGCCGTGCGATAAATTCAATATTTTTTTAGAACATATGTTCGCATATATAATAACACTAAATACACGACAAGTTTAGTCATATATGACAAAATATTTTTTTAAAGCTTTAAAATCCCGCTTTCCGCCTATAAAAAAAGCCCGCATTTTTTTTGCGAGCTTATTTTTTTAATTAAAATCTATTTTTGTTTTTTTTAAAAACACTCCCGTCTTTTATCGCCCCGCTTACTTTTTTATTTTTAGTTTCACTTTTTTTATTATTTACTTGACTAAACGATAAAAATGTAATAAAATTATTCGGATATGAGATATTTATTTAACGCCAAAAATAAAAACTCGGGCGAAATCGCGAATTTGCAAAACGAACGCGCAAAGTTTCACAGCCCTTATAATCAAATGAAAAAAGCAAAAAAATGCAAAACCTATGCGTTTTTAGCCGCATTTTTAAGCATCTTCTGCGTTTTTTCTCTTTTTTCCGGAACGGCTTCCGCAAAAACGGTTAAAGCAGCGGAAGCGCATAACACGTTTAAAAGCTTAAAATATTTCGAGCTCGATAAGCCGCTTTCGGTTTTTAAAAAAGACGGCGCGTATTATATAATCGACAACGAGCGCGCCGTTATTTATAAAAACGACGTTTACGACGCAATCGACCTTATTACCCTCGGAATAGAAAACGCGAAAAGCGCGCAAAAATGCGGAAGTTTTCTTCTGATACTTGCCGATAACGGCTTGTTCGCGCTTAATCTTTCGGACTTTTCGGCAAAAAGCATAACGCAAAACGCCCTTTCGTTTTCCGTATGCGAAAAAATGAACGACGATTCGACGGTGTTCGCCGTATTCCACAAAACCGGCGATAAAAAGATCTCGCTCTACAAAGTAAAAAATAAAAGCACCTTCTCTTTCGACGTAATAGAAAAAGGATATATAGAAATGAACGGCGACGCAAAAGCGCTCGCACTGCTGCCCGATTATTCTTTTTACTACGCAAAGGAAAACACCATCGAAAAATTAAGCTCCAACATTTTGCAAAAAATAGTCGAAAACGTAAAAGCCGAACAAATGCAATATTCCGAACAAAAGCTATATTTTAAAGCGTCGGACGGCAACGTTTATTGCGTTAACAAAAACGAAACAAAGGCGAACGTCGCACTGTCGTCGTCCGATTTACCCGCCGACTGGAAAGGATTTTTTGTAGAAGGCGATTACGCGTACGTTTGCGATTATTTAAACGACAAAATTATAGAATACGAAATTTCCTCTAAAAAGCAAACCGGGTTCGAAATAAGCTTTACTAAAATAAATCTACCGCAAAATTTTACAATTACCGAAGCACCCTCGCCCCTGAAAACTATAACGATAAGCGCAGATCAAGAACTTTACGCGATAGATCTGAACGAATCGCTTAGTAGCGGATATTTTTGCTATAAAGGCTATCATAATCAAGAAACCTCGCGCGATTATTTAATCGTAAGCGAAATAGAAAGCAAATACTATTTAATATCGGGCGATTGCCTTGCATTAATAGAAAAAACGAGCAACCAAACCGTTCGCTCGCCCGAAAAGGCAATTCTCGCGAAAAGCGCCTATTTAGCCTGCGACGCAAGCGCGCTTAAATACCCCGTGCACGACGCGCTCGCAAATTATTCGGACGATTCTTGCGCTAAAAACTTCGAAGCTTTTTCGGTAAAACAAAATGAACAAGTGCAAATTACCGATGCCGTTAAGTTCGGCGATTACGAATATGCTTTAGTAATTAAAGACGGCAAAAAAGGATATATTCCCGCCGCTCTTTTAACCGAAAGCATTTACGTCGCCCCCGAAAAAACCGAGTTTTTTACGGCAAAAATTTACCATAAAACGACAGAACTGTTTTCCGACGACAAATTAACGCAAAAAATCGGCGAGCTGAACGCTTATTCTTCCGTATCCGTTTACGGCGAAACGGATAGCGCGTATTACGTAAAAACCGAAAACGGAACCAAAGGCTACGTTGCGAAAAGCTGCGTGCAAGATCCTTCTTACTACACGATAAGAACTTCGATTATTTTGATAATCGCGGGGATTTCGTTTTTAACAACCGCCCTTTTCTTAGAAAATAAATATTTGTATTCACACAAAAAAAGAAAATAATTAAGCACTAACACACCCCCCCGTCAGTCTTTTGCCGTCGGGGGTGTGTGTTATAAAAAAACGCGCGAAGCATTTTTCTTCGCGCGTTTTTTTTATAATTTTATTAGTCGCGTAATAAGGTTACGGAAGTGCAAAGGCCTTCGGCGAAGTCTTCTTCGTGGGTGACCAAAATAAGCGCGCCCTCATAGCTTAAAAGCGCCTTTTTTAAGGCGTTTTTGGCTTTTACGTCGAGATGATTGGTAGGCTCGTCTAAAATCAAAAGATTGCTGGGCGTTTTGCAAAGCACCGCTAGTTTTGCGCGGATCTGCTCGCCTCCGCTCATATTCTTCAGCGGTTTAACGGCAAGTTCGCCCTTCAGCCCTACTTTAGCAAGCTCCGAACGAACCTCTTTCGGATTAGCGCGCGGATAAAAGCTCGAATAATATTGCGATGCGGTTATATCGCTTTCGCCGAAGTTCAAATCTTGCTCTAAATAAGCTATTTTTATTCCGCCGTGAAAGGTAAAAAAGCCGCCGAGCGCGGGAATTTTACGCATAAGCGTTTTTATGAGCGTACTTTTACCTATACCGTTCGTTCCGCGAACCCAAAGTTTTTCGCCCGAGCGCATATGCAAATTGATAGGAGGCAAAATAGGCTTGCCGTAACCCACGCTTAAATTTTTAACGTCTAATAAATCTTTGGTGTTAAGGTCGATTTCGGGAAAAGAAAATTCGGCGTCGTAAACGGTTACGGGCTTTTGCATCACTTCTATTTTTGCAAGCTGTTTTTTGCGCGCGTTTGCCATACCCGCCGTTGCCGCGCGCGACGAGTTTTTGTCTATATAAGTTTGCAATTTTTTTATTTGCTCTTGCTGGCGGTTGTATTCTTCTTCGTATTGCTTTGCGTTCATTTCGTGCTGAACTAGATATTTATCGTAATTGCCCGAATATTTTTTGATATTTCCGTTTTCGATATTGACTATAAATTGGCAAACGGCGTTTAAAAATTTAACGTCGTGCGAAATTACGATAAAAGTTTTCTTGAAGGAATTTAAAAATTTTATAAGCCATTCGACGTGCTCTATATCCAAAAAGTTAGTGGGTTCGTCTAAAAGCATTATGTCCGGTTCGGCTAATAAAAGCTTCGAAAGCATAAGCTTTGCGCGCTCGCCGCCCGAAAGTCTGCTAATCGGCGTATCGTACCCGATAAAATTTACGCCTAAACCGTTGGCTACCTTTTTCACCTTGGCTTCTAAATCGTAAAACCCTTCGTTTTCGAGCGTTTCTTGCATACGCGCGCTGCGTTTGACGGCTTTATCCAACTCTTCGCCGTCTAAATTCGCCATACTTTCGTAAAGCGCGTTTAATTTGTTTTCTAAATCGTAAAGATAATCGAACGCCCCGGTCAAATATTCCATAACCGTAAGCGAACCGTCCAGCGTGGCGTGCTGATCAAGATAGCCTTTTCTTATCCCGGGCAGCCACAAAACTTCGCCTTCGTCGTAAGTGAGCTTGTCCGCTATGATATTTATAAAAGTAGACTTTCCCGCGCCGTTAAGCCCGACTACGCCCACGTGCTCGCCGTTATTTATAACGAGCGAAGCGTTGTTGAATATGAATTTTTCTTCGTATCTGTGCGTTAAGCCTTTTATTTCGAGTACGCTCATTTTTAAGCCGCCTGTTTTGCTTTTTACTTTTTTTGCTTTAAGTATCCGAATAATTTTAGCATAAGACGAAAAAATAGTCAAGAAAAAGCAAGACGTGTCAAAGCATCTTGCCTATTTCCTTTTTAAGCTTCGAAACTATCTTTTTTTCGAGCCGCGATATATACGATTGCGATATTCCGAGCATATCCGCAACTTCTTTTTGCGTTAGTTCTTCTAACCCGTAAAGCCCGAACCTAAGCGCGACTATGCGCTTTTCGCGCGCGGGAAGAGTATCTAACGCTTTTTTTAAAAGTTCTTCGTCGATAGAGCTTTCTATCGAAGTAAAAACGCAATCGCCGTCCGTGCCTAAAACGTCGGATAAAAGCAGCTCGTTGCCCTCGAAATCCACGTTTAAAGGCTCGTCTAAACTAACTTCGCTTTTTATGCGAACGGTTTTTCTTAAATGCATGAGTATCTCGTTTTCAATGCAACGCGAAGCGTAAGTGGCTAGCTTTATGTTTTTTTCCGCATTAAAAGTGTTCACCGCTTTTATCAAACCTATCGTACCAACGGAAATCAAGTCATCGAGCTCTACGCCCGTATTATCGAACCGCCGCGCGATATAAACCACCAGCCGCAAATTATGCTCTATCAAATCGCCGCGCGCCTCGTTTTTTCCGGATAGCAGCAGCTCGATTTTTTGTCGCTCTTCTTCTTTTGTGTAAGGCTGAGGAAGGCTTTCGCCGTTCGCAAGATAATGTAAGTATCCGCCGTTTTTTGCGTTATCTTTTTTGCGAAATTTTAACGAACGCAAAAATTTGCGAAAACGTTTAAACAAATTTCCGACTTTTAAAAGCAACTTAAACTTTGCCATTTTTTAACCACACCGAACTATCCGCTTTTCCGTATTTTTTATCGTAAGTTTTTATGATTTTTTTTGCGAAACGTGCGTTAACGGACTTATAGGCAGACTTTTTGTTTTTACAAGTCGCGCCAAAACGTCCTTAAAACGACGCGTATTCCGCGCTTAAAATTATCTCGTATTCGTCGCCGAAAGAGCGTTCCGAACCGCCTACACCGATTTTAGGTCTTTTTATTATATTCGGCTTATCGCCGCAATATATCAAAAGTTCGTCGATTTCGTAAACGGTTAAAGC
>CAZNKA010000013.1:8108-18166 GCA_964573495.1 uncultured Acidiphilium sp.
GTTCCGATAATCGCCGATAAAACCGCTCGTTTTTTAATAAAATCGACTTTAGAGTATTTAAGCGCAAGCTTAAGCAGCAAATAATCTATTATAAAATTATCGACGACGACGTATTCGATATAAACTTCCATACGCCCCGTATTTTATCATAAACGCGCACTCGAAAAAAGGCTTGTTTTGCCAAAAAAGGTTTATTATAGCCGAATTGCTTTTCACGAATTTTTGCCTATAAAAACAAAAAAGCCCCTTTTTAACAAGGAACTTTTTAAACGAATTTCACAGCTTACTTATTAAATAAAATTTTAAACGGATTTACCCGTTTCGAAGGCTTGCTTAAAAGCAGGCGTTTTTATAATCTCGCCTTTTTCGTAAGCGCCGCCACCGTAAACGACGCCTTTTTCGACGGCGCCTTCAACGCAATCGGCGTATCCGCGGAAACACGCAAGCGTTGTTTCGAGCGAAGATTTTTCCGTGTCCGCAGCGGTAACTATATAATAAAATTCTTTATTTTTTACTTCCGTCCAACGCGCCACGGTTCTATCGATAACCGCTTTGAGCTGCGCGCATATCGAATAAAAATAAACGGGGCTTGCCAAAACCAAGACGTCCGCGTCGATTATTTTTTGCATAAGCTCCGGCATATCGTCGTTATAAACACATTGCCCGCCGTGTGACGCGCAATGATAACACCCCAGGCACGGCGCTATGTTTTTATCCGCCACGCGAACTTTTTCTGCCGAGTGCCCCGCCTGCACGGCGCCTTTTAAAAATTCGTCGCATAAAATATCCGAATTGCCGTTTTTACGCGGGCTGCCCGATAATATCAATACATTTTTACTCATAATTTTTCTCCTTATATTACATTTATTGCTTGTTTTAAATTTTTTTAAAGCGACGGTTTTTTAACGTAAAATTCGCGCATATCTTCTAACCTAAGCGCGCCCAAAAGCCCCGTCAAATAAACGCCGCAATCTAAACGAATCTTCGAATAATCGCTTAACGCTTGCGGATTGACGGCGCTTGCTTTCGGCGTTTTTATAAATTCACCGCTAAAATTATCGTACGAACACGGGGTATGCCCGAAAAGAACGGTTTTTTGATTTTGATTTAGGTAAAAACTACTTTCTTTAAAGCGGCGGTCGTAAACCAAAACGCGCTCGTCTTGCTCGATCATGGGCAAAATTTCGCTCGACAAACCGACCGAAAGCCCCGCATGTACGCAAATAAAATTTTCGCGCTCTATATAAGCGGGCAAACATTCTAAAAAATCAACCGTTTTCCAAGAAATTTTTTTATCTTTCGGCGAAAAACCGATCGAAAGCTTTTGCAAAATACAATCTGCGTCGTTTCCGTCGAATTCGCGCATAATTCCGTTATATCTCTTCAAAAACTCGTATTCATGATTACCCGTAATAACGGAAGCGTTAGGCAGTTCGGCGATAAAATCGACCAGAGAAACGGAGCGTTCGCCTTTATCGATCATATCGCCCAAAATGATAATTTCGTCCGAAGAAGAAAATTTTATTTCGTCTAAAAGGCGCAAAAACAATTCGTATTCTCCGTGAATATCCGAAACGAAATAAGTCATAAGCCGTTGCCGCCCGTCATTTTTTATAACGCCGAACGTAAGCCGCGTTGAACTCGGCTAATTTTTTCTTATATTCGACGATTTTGCGCCTCAATGCCGGTGCTAAAAAAGCAAACCAAACGACTGTCCAAATAATAGCCGCGACGGCGAGCCCTACGCATATCCAACCGAAAACGCCTATATCGGTTTCGGGAACCAAAACGTAAGTTAAAACATACAATCCGCCCGCCAAAATAAAGCTGATTAAACAACAAATAGTCGAAAATTTAACAGGCGTAAAAAGATTGCCGAGCGTAGATATTTTTTTTGCGTAAAAAGCCCTGTCGCGCGTTTCGACTTTTTTGCTCTTGATTTTTTGCTCAGTTTGTTTTTTAGTGTCGTTTTTAAATTCGTCTCTTATCATGAAAAGTCTTCCTTGGTTTTATTTATTTTCCGCGAGCAATTTTTTTAAAAATCTGCCCGTATGGCTTTTTTCGTTTTCGGCTACTTTTTCGGGGGTGCCCGTAGCCACTATCGTGCCGCCGCCTTCGCCCCCTTCGGGTCCTAAATCGACTATATAATCCGCAACTTTTATCACGTCTAAATTATGCTCGATTACTATTATCGTATTGCCGCCCTCGCGAAGCTTATACAAAATTTTTATAAGCTTATCTACGTCGTAAGCGGAAAGCCCGGTGGTAGACTCGTCTAAAATATAAACGGTTTTGCCCGTAGAACGCTTGCTAAGTTCGGTTGCAAGCTTAACGCGCTGAGCTTCGCCGCCAGAAAGCGTAGTAGCGGGTTGACCGAGTTTTATATACCCCAAACCGACGTCTTGCAAGCATTTAACCTTAGAATAAACGCGCGGAACGTTTTCGAAAAAAGTTACGGCTTCGTCTACCGTCATTTCCAAAACTTCGCTTATGCTTTTGCCTTTGTATTTTACGGCGAGCGTTTCGCGGTTATACCGCGCGCCCTTGCAAACTTCGCAAGGCACGTAAACGTCGGATAAAAAGTGCATTTCGATTTTAATGATGCCGTCGCCCGAGCAATGCTCGCACCGCCCGCCGCTTACGTTGAATGAAAATCTGCCCGCATTATACCCTCGCTCTTTCGCGTCGAGCGTTTGAGCGAACAATTCGCGTATAGGTGTAAACGCACCCGTATAAGTTGCCGCGTTGCTCCTAGGCGTTCTGCCTATCGGCGACTGATCTATCGCGATTACCTTATCGAAGTTGCCAACCCCTTCGATTTCGCGATATTTGCCCTCGACTTCTTTCGCGCGGTTAAGTCTGTTCGCCAACGCCGGATATAAAATTTCGTTAACGAGCGAGCTTTTGCCGCTACCCGAAACGCCGGTTACGACGGTCAGTACGCCGACCGGAAAAGTTACGTCTATATTTTTCAAATTGTTCTGAGCCGCGCCGCGCACCGTCAAATATTTGCCGCTAAGAGGAACTCTTGCTGCGGGAATTTCGATTTTTCGGCGACCGGATAAATAATCGCCCGTTATCGAACGCGGACATTTCGCAATTTCGTCGGGAGTGCCGCACGCAACGACTTCACCCCCGTGCACGCCCGCGAGCGGACCTATATCCACGATATAATCGGCGGCTTTTATGGTGTCGTCGTCGTGCTCGACCACTATTAAAGTATTGCCTAAATCCCTTAGCCCTTTAAGCGCGGAAAGGAGTTTTTCGTTGTCGCGCTGATGAAGCCCTATGCTCGGTTCGTCTAAAATATACAAAACGCCGGTAAGACCGCTGCCTATTTGCGTGGCTAAACGTATTCTTTGCGCCTCGCCGCCCGAAAGAGTGCCCGCCGAACGCGATAAGCTTAAATATTCCAGCCCGACGTTTTTTAAAAAGCCCAAACGCGCCTTGATTTCGCGAAGTATTCCTTCGGCGATAAGCTCTTGCGTTTTTGTAAGCTCTAGTTCGTTTATAAAATCGCAAAGTCTGCCAATGGGCATGGCGCAAAGCTCGTCGATATTTTTTCCGCCGACGGTAACAGCCAACGCTTCTTTTTTAAGGCGTTTACCGTGGCAAGTGTTGCACGGCTTTTGCACCATATATCTTTCGATTTCGGCTTTAGTATAATCGCTTGTGGTTTCGCGATAGCGGCGCTCCAAATTGTTTATTACCCCCTCGTAAGCGGATTGATACGCCGCGCGGAAAGTGCGAGTGCTATAACTCATATCTATTTTTTCGCCGTGCGTTCCGTATAAAAGAATATCCAAAATATCTTCGGGCAAATCTTTGACGGGAGTATCTAAACTAAAGCCGTATTTGCGCGACAACGCCGAAAAATACATTTGCGTCATTTTGCTGCTATCCAAATTCCAGCCGGATATGCAGAGCGCGCCTTCGTTCAAACTGCGCGAAGTATCGCCGAGCACCAGCTCGCGCGAAATTTCGCTTTTAAACCCCAAACCCTTGCAATCGGGGCAAGCACCGAACGGATTATTAAACGAAAACAAGCGCGGCTCTATTTCTTCTATACTTATTCCGCAATCGGGGCAAGCGTAGCTGGTGGAATATAAAACTTCGGTTTCGCCGCATTTTATAACCACCAGACCGTCCGCAAGCTTAATAGCGGTTTCTAAACTGTCCGTAAGTCGTTTTTGTATTCCGTCTTTCACGATAAGCCTGTCCACGACCACGCTTACGTTATGTTTTACGTTTTTTTCAAGCTTGATTTCTTCCGAAAGTTCGTAAGTAACTCCGTCTATATCAACGCGGACGTAGCCGCTTTTTCTAAAAGTTTCGAGCTCTTTTTTAAATTCGCCCTTTTTACCGCGAGCCACGGGGGCGTTAATGTAAATTCGGCTGCCTTCGGGCATAGCCATAACTTTATCGCATATTTCGTCAACCGTTTGGCGGCGAATTTCTCTGCCGCATTCGGGGCAATGGGGAACGCCCGCACGCGCGAATAAAAGTCTGAAATAATCGTATATTTCGGTTACGGTACCTACCGTGGAACGCGGGTTGTTGTTCGTGGTTTTTTGGTCTATCGATATCGCCGGCGAAAGCCCTTCGATTTTTTCGACGTCCGGCTTTTGCATTTGCCCCAAAAACATGCGCGCGTAGCTCGAAAGACTTTCGACGTAGCGGCGCTGACCTTCGGCAAATATCGTGTCGAACGCGAGCGTCGATTTACCGCTGCCCGAAACGCCCGTAAACACCACCAGTTTATCGCGCGGAACGGTTACGCTCACGTTTTTTAAATTATTTTCTTTTGCTCCGATTACTTTTATACTGTCTATCATTTTTAGTTTTTTTCGCGCTTTTTTAAGCAGTTTTTTAGCTTAACCGCGCATTTTTAATTTTTAATTTTGCAATGGTATCCCTTATTTCTATGCACTTTTCGAAGTCTAGATTGTTCTGCGCGACTTTCATAAGCGCTTTTAATTTTTCGATTTCGTCGGGAATATCCTTTTTTGCGACGTCTTTGGTCCTATCCGCTTTTTGAGTAATTTCCAAAGTGTTCGAAATAGGTTTGATTATGGTTTTCGGCGTTATGCCGTGAACTCGGTTATACTCGCTTTGCAAATTTCGGCGGCGATCGGTTTCGTCTATCGCGCGGCGCATACTTTGCGTTATTTCGTCGGCGTACATTATAACGCGACCTTCGCTGTTTCGCGCAGTTCTGCCTATGGTTTGCACGAGCGCCGTTTCAGAACGCAAAAAGCCTTCTTTATCAGCGTCTAATATGGCTACGAGCTTGACTTCGGGAATATCCAACCCTTCGCGCAAAAGATTTATGCCTACCAAAACGTCTATTTCGCCGCGACGAAGTTCGCCTATTATTTCTATACGTTCCAACGTGTCTATATCCGAGTGCATATAACGCACTTTTTTGCCGCGCTCTTTTAAATAATCGGTCAGGCTTTCAGCCATTTTTTTGGTGAGCGTGGTTATAAGTATACGCCCGCCGCTTTTTATCGTTTTATTGATTTCGCCTAAAAGGTCGTCTATCTGTCCCGCGGTTTTTCTTATCTCGACGAGCGGATCTATAAGCCCCGTCGGACGTAAAAGCTGTTCTACCACCTGCCCCGCGCGCGATAATTCGTATTCGGCGGGGGTTGCGGATATACACAGCATTTGCCCCACGCGCGCGTCGAATTCGTCGAAGGTAAGCGGGCGATTGTCGTACGCCGATTTTAGCCTGAAACCGAAATCGACCAGATTCTTTTTACGCGAGCGGTCGCCGTTATACATTGCACGAATTTGAGGGAGCGTCATATGGCTTTCGTCTATAAACAAAATAAAATCTTCGGGAAAATAATCCAAAAGAGTGAACGGCGGTTGTCCGGGCGAACGCCCGTCGAAATATCTGCTATAGTTTTCTACGCCGCTGCAATAGCCTATTTCGCTCATCATCTCCAAATCATAAGACGTGCGCTGTTTTAAACGTTGAGCTTCCAAAAGTTTGCCGTCTTGTTCTAACTCGGCAACTTCTTGAACCATATCGGCTTCGATATTGCCGAGAGCTTTACCCATCGTTCCGCTAGAAACGGCATAGTGGCTCGCCGGAAAAATAACGGCGTGCTTAAGCTCGGATATTATTCTGCCCGTAACGAAGTCCGTTTCGCAAATTCTGTCGATTTCGTCGCCGAAAAATTCAACCCTTAAAACTATTTCAGAGTTAGACGACGGAAAAACTTCCACTACGTCGCCGTGCACCCTGAAAGAAGAACGCTGAAAATCTATATCCTTGCGTTCGTATTGAATCGAAACGAGTTTACGCATGAAATCGTCGCGTTCGAGTTTTTGCCCGGGGCGCAGAGATATAGCCAAATTGTAATATTCTTCGGGCGCGCCCAAGCCGTATATGCACGAAACGGAAGCGACCACTATAACGTCGCGCCGCTCGTGCAAAGCGCAAGTCGCGCTGTGGCGAAGCTTATCTATTTCGTCGTTTATCGAAAGGTCTTTTTCTATATAAGTATCCGTTTGCGGAATATACGATTCCGGCTGATAATAATCGTAATAACTTACGAAATATTCGACGCGATTTTCGGGAAAAAACTCGCGAAGCTCGTTGCACAACTGAGCGGCAAGCGTTTTATTGTGCGCGATAACCAGCGCCGGGCGTTGAAGATTTTGTATTACGTTTGCCATGGTAAAGGTTTTGCCGCTGCCCGTAACCCCCAAAAGCACTTGAGAGCGAAGCCCGTCCTTAAAGCCTTCCGTGAGCTTTTCTATAGCCTGCGGCTGATCTCCCGTAGGTTTGAATTCAGAATGAATAACGAATTTTTTATTTTCCATGAAAAGCACCGTTAGCTTTTTAACGCGCCGAGCGCGCCAAACCTTTTTTACTTAATTATTTTTTAACGAAAGTGCCGATAATCGACCTATAGGGTGACTTTTGCGTTTTTTATCGGCATAAAACAAAAACGAAAAATTAATTTTATGAAAACACGGCGTATAAAATTTTGCCCGCCACAAAAGTTACGATAGCCGAAACAACCGCCAATAACAGCCTGAAAATAAGCTTGTTTTTGTTTTCGCGCAGCTCTTGCTTATAGCGCACGCCGCGTTTTTTAAGCGTTAAATATAAAAACGGCTCGCCATGTCGGTCCGTGTATATTACTTCGATATAATCTTCGGCTTCGAGCAATCTTAAAACCGTTCGAAGGCTTTCGTTTTCGATTTTTATTTTTTTGTTCACGGCGGAAAGCAACGCATCGAAGGATAAAAGGCATTTGACGCAAGTGCCGTCGCTTTTAAAAACGTAGCTTAGCATAGCTTCGAAAACAGACCGTTCTTTGCGCTTAAGCATAAGCACCCCGCATTAAAAAGAACAGCAAAAAAACAATAGTAGCCGAGCAAAAAGCACCTAAAAGCGCGCCGAAAAATGAATAAACGGCACATTCGCGCCGCAATACGCTTTTAAAAATAATCCTATTTTCCTTTTCGGAAAAATATTCGGTGCCCTTTTCGGCAAGCGTTAAAAGATATTCGCCGCCGTGCGAATATCTAAGCGAAATATATCCGCCCTCCGCAAGCCGATTGAGGCAAGCTTCGGCATTAATAATTCCGTGAAAATCGTCTAGACCGAGAACCTTATAGCCGTTTTGGCAAAGCTCGGTTATTCGTTTTAAAGTTCGTTCACATTCGCAATCGAGCATATCGTGAATATTTTGCGTAAATTGCGCTAAGGTTATTTATAAAACAGCGATTTTATTGTAAACGACGCATATATTTTAACACTTAGTACGCGATAAATCAAACAAACGTTCGCGTTTTTTAAAAATATTTTCGTTTTTTTATGATCTTATTTTTAAAAATTACGCCTTTAACGCAAACCCGATTAAAGAATATAATTCACTTTCCCCTTGCGCGTTAAATCTTTTTCGGGAAGTTCCGCGGGATAGCCCAAAGCCGCCATTCCGCCGCAAACGTGGTCGGACGGAATACCCAAAGAACATAAAATTTCGCGCACTTCGGGATTATCGCACGTTTGGGTTAATTGATGCACCCACACCGAGCCTAAACCAACGGAATGAGCGTATAAAAACATATTTTCGAGAGCGCAAGAAGTATCTTCCTTAATAAACCCGCTTTCGCGATTACACGAAGTGATTATAATAGCGGAAGGCTCGTAAAAATTATAACTTTCGTCGCGTAACATCGCCTTACCCACGGCAAGCGAAAGCTTTCTGATTATTTTTTCGTCCGCTACGACTGTTAAACATACGGGCTGACGATTAAGCGCGCTAGGCGCGAAAAGCCCAGCCGTTACTATATCTTCCAAAACGTTTTTGGGAATTTTTTTCCCTTCGACGAACGAACGCACGCTTCGGCGCGTTACTATATTTTCCAAAACCTCGTTCATAAAGCACTCCTATGCCGTTTTATTTTTTTACATGATAGCACATTAGTTAAAATATATCAATCGTTATGCCAAAAAAATAAAAAATTATTTAAAAACGCCGCAAAAACCGTTGACATATTTAAATAAAAAATGTATTATAGTTAAGCACTTGGTTTTAGTGCTTATAAATATGTCGGGATGGCGGAATTGGCAGACGCGTACGTTTGAGGGGCGTATGGTATATACCGTGTGAGTTCAAGTCTCATTCTCGACACCATGATTTTTATAATTAAAATAATACGAACTCGGTTGTTTAACCGAGTTCGTATTATTTTTCGCGCTTTCTTTTGTTTTTTTACAAAGGCAAATCTTTTTCGGTAAATCTCAACGAGCCAACCACGTACCCGACTACGCCCGCCAATGCGAGAACGATAAATTTCCAAACAAACGCGCTAGTTCCGTCCATAATCGAAATAACGTCGAACAAAGAAATTACGGTTACGTAGTTAAAATAATTAAGAGAATTAAGCCTTACGACCGAAGGAATTACGGGGCTGCCGAACAAACCGAGCATTGCCGCAACCAGGGCAAAAATGCTAAGTCCGCCGCCTATCGCCATAGAACGCTTACTTCTGTCGAAAACGCACGAAGTGCAAAAGCAAAGCCCCGAAAGAGCGAACAGTACGAGAAACGCGCCTAAGTTAAGCAATATCAGGTTGCCGTACGTAAGCGCGACGTCTTCCGAAATTAAAGAAAGACAAACGCACCCCGTAGCCGTCGTAATACAAAACATACAAAACAGCGAGCCTATTAAATACACCGCTTGCGTAAACGCGACGGTAATCCTTTTCGTTGAAGTCGAAAGAACGTACGCCATAGAGCCGCTGTCCACCTGCCCCGCTATCAAGTTGTTAGACGCCATAATCATATAAATTATAGGCAACAATAACCCTGCCAATTTATAAAAAATAGAACCGACGACTAAGGTGTACAAATCCATTTGCCCTATTTCTTCTAAAGCTTCGGAAACGGCGGCGGGCAACGAAGACAAAAAGTTTGCCGAAACGTCGTTTTTTAAGCTTTCTTGCTTTTTTAAAAGCGCGTTTTTATATTCTTCTTCGCTTAATTCTCCGTTTTCATATTTTTCTTCTAAAAGCTCGCGCTCGCATTCTACTCTTCCGTTATACGTAACAACGGCATTTTTCGATAAATTTTTAATCGCACCGTACGTATACCCGAACGAATCATATTTTTCCTTGCTCACGCCGTACGACGACAAAGCGTCTACCATAGCGGAAACGTTATCCGATTTTATCATATTACCGGCTATAAAAATCGAAGCGCTTTCAATAGCCCTCTTTTCGCGATAATTCACGCGTTCGAGCGAAGACGAATAATCTTCATTTTCGGGAGAAAGATTTAAAATCAAAGACGCAACGTCGTAATCTTCGGGTACCTTTTCACCGTTCTCGGTATAAAAATCGTTAAACGTTCCGTTCGGATTAAGACAATACATAACGCTGCCGAGCATTTCTTGAGCTTCGGACGAACTTTCGGCATAACCCGCGGCAACTGCTTTTTCTTTCACGTAAACTTGTAATTCTTCACAAGCGAACACGTACGCGGTTTTTATAGCGACTTCTTGCGTTGCCGGCGATTGGCTTTGCCAAGA
>CAZNKA010000014.1:0-2957 GCA_964573495.1 uncultured Acidiphilium sp.
TCTCGACGCGGTAGACGGCATAACCGTTATTTTAAGCGGAACTACTACCGAAGAAGAATAATTTAGGAAAAAAACAGAGCGCGTTTTACGGTCATCCTGAGCGGAGCGGCGAAAGCCGCTCAGTCGAACGGCGAAGTGGCGAAGCAAAGCTTCGGGATCTGGCTCCCCTAAGCCTAGGGGAGCTGGCAAAAATCTTTGATTTTTGACTGAGGGGTATGCTTTCAATCAAACATATCAATCCTTCAGTCGCCATACGGCGACAGCTTCCTTTACACAAGGAAGCCTAGATAGCATTGCTTGCGCGGATTATTGAATAGCCCCCTCATCAGTCGGCGGATGCCGACAGCTTCCCCCAAAGATGAACGGGGGAAGTCTTAGGTAGCATTGCTTGCGCAGTTATAAATTATGCGGAGTAGGTTATTCGTCATCCTGAGCGGAGCGGCGAAAGCCGCGCAGTCGAATCACGAAGTGGCGCGGCAACAGCCGCGGGATCTCAGCTCGAACCATGCGTGCTCCCGCCGAGATTCCGCCGCTTTAAAAAGCGGCGCTGCTAGCGCAGTTCGGCGCGCTCGTAAACTCGCTTGCTCAGAATGACGGCGGCGTAAAAAAAGCCTTTCCCCCAAGGGGAAGCCTTACAAAAAAAGAAAAAATAATCTAATAAAGGTAGGTTAAATATGAGAAAAAACAAAACTAAAATTTTAGCACTCGGGCTTGCGTGCGCCCTTACTTTCGGCGCGGCAGGCTGCGGCAACGGAAATATCGGCAAAGATTCCGGAACTTCGGGCGGCGGAACCGCTTCGCAAGTCACCCAAATTTCCATTCGCGAATGGGGCGGAACGTCTTCTTCCACGAGTTGGCTTCAAGATTCGATAAACCGCTTCACCAAGCTTAAAGAAAACGAAAGCTACGAAGAAGGCAAAAAAGGCGTTAAAATCACCAGATCATCTAATAAAGACAACGATTATACTTCCAGTATTCCCGATTACGATATAATCATGGACGAAAACAAGGCTAACATGTACGATATGCAAACCCGCGGATACTTAGCGGATATCAACGATTTGGTTAAGGGAATGGAAAGCAAAATCGAGCCCCAACTTTTGGCTAAACTCAAAGGCGCGGACGGCAAATACTACGCTCTTCCGCATTATTCTTACGACGTAGGTATTTCTTATAACGTAGATTTATTCGAAAGCTTGAAGTTGTATATCGCGGCGCCCGAAGAAACCGACGTAGTTAACTATAAAGGCGACCTTTTAAGCGCGGATTCCGCGGGCGTTAACTTTATCGGTTCGGATGCCGCCAAAAAATCGTGCGGACCGGACGGTAAATACGGCACTTACGACGACGGGCTTCCCTCTTCGTTAGAAGAATTCATCGTTCTTTGCAGCTATATCAAAAATAAAGGCGTTAACCCGTTTGCGTTAAGCGCGGTAGGCGAAGGCGGAAACTACGCGTTCATGCTTATCGAAGCTTTATGGTCCGGTTTAGTCGGTACGGACGCTATGAAGGCAACCACTTGTAACTTTACGGACGCCGAAGTAGAAGTTGTTAAAGACGGTGCTCTCGCATATACCGGCGAAACGTTCTTAAACACAGGCATTAAAGTTCCTCAAACCGAAACCGTCGTTTTAAGCGACGAAAACGGATATAAGATGTACGATATGTCCGCCCGCTATTTCGCTCTTTCGTTCTTAGAACTTGCCAGAAGCAAAGGTTGGTTCCACAGCTCTACCAACTTAACCAACTTAAAAGCTCAAGAATACTTCGTTTTAGGCGACAGCAACATCGACGAAAAAGACAGATGCGCTATGCTCATAGACTCTACTTATTGGTACGGCGAAGCAACCGCCAGCGGCGCGTTAAGCACTTATAAGAACTATAATTCGGGCGAAGAAGCAAACGTAAGCTTAATGCCCATGCCCGTGCAGCTTACCGGTCAGGTAACCGAAGGCAACGGAAAAGCTCCTACCGTTATCGATACCAGCTCTTTGCTTTTCGTTAACAAACGCGTAGAAAAGAACGAAGGCGTATATCGCGCGGTTAAAGAATTCATCGAATTCTTATACAGCGACGCGGAACTTAAAGCTTTCACCGAAACCAGCAAACTTACCGTTAACATGACTTACGATTACGACGAAAGCCAGCTCGGAAAATTCTATCAAGGCGTTCACGCGATCGAAAAAGCCGCCGGAACTAAAGTTTACACTTCTTCCACAAACGATAAATTCGTTAAAAACCGCGATTCTTTCTCGCTTATTTGGGGCGGAAAGCTTAACTATTTCGGCAATTACCACAACGGCGCTTTCTCCGCGCTTCAAGACGGCAAGTCCGCTTCCGAAATATTCGAAATGACCAGAAGAGCAAAAGTCGCCGATTGGGAAAACTTAGGCTGATTAAACATTAATTAATAAAATGAGCGAATTAATAACAAAAAAGAAATTCGCGGGAATGACGCGGGCAAGGCGAAAAAAACTAGGGTTTTATCTTCTTTTTATCGCCTTTCCGCTTATTCATTATCTCGTGTTTTACGTTTATATAAACTTTAACTCGTTCCTTTTGGCGTTCAGGGAATATTACGTAGACGAATCCGCCTTTCGCTTGACTTTTAAAAGCGCGGGGTTTGAAAATTTTGCCGCCGCTTGGAAAGTTTTGTTAAACAATTCCACGGCTGTACGCAACTCGCTGCTTATGCTCGCCATTCAAATTTTCGGCATAACTCCGCTTGCGCTGTTGTTCTCGTTCTACATTTATAAAAAACGCCCCGGAACCGAATTTTTCAGGGTAATGCTCTTTTTGCCGTCCGTTTTATCGGCGGTCGTTTTCGGGCTTTTGTATCAATACATAGCGGACGACGTTTTAACTTACGTTCAAACGGAGCTTTTTCATTCCGAAAACCCCGTAAAATTTCTTACGGACACGCAAACCAGAATGTGGGCGCTTATACTTTTCAACGT
>CAZNKA010000014.1:3057-17837 GCA_964573495.1 uncultured Acidiphilium sp.
GCGTTAGACGCCGACTTTATAGTGCCTGCGGGGCAAACAAACAATATTCCTTACGCTGTTTTATCCGCGTTGGGGCTTATCCTTACGGCTATAGTATTGCCTTTAACGCTCATTATGCGTTGGGCGCTCGATAAATACGGACCTAAGGCTGATTAAGGAGAAAATTATGGCTAAAATAAAAAAACGGGCTAAGTCGGCTAAAAAATCCGTAAGCCCCTTGTTTGTCGCTTTGGGCGTAATTCTCGTAATTTATTCGCTTATAATGATATTTATGCTCTTGTGGGGGCTTAACACGTCGCTTAAAAACGACATGGATTACAATAATCGCCACAACTACGTGGGCTTTCCTTTTTTGGGCGACGGAATAGGCAACAGTAAAGAGCAATTTTTCGGATTGGCGAATTACAAGCTCGTAATAGAAAATTTAAAGTATCAAAGGCTAGTAAGTTATTATCGCGGCGACCTTTATATTCCGCGCGAAACGTATACGCAGTTCGGCGTAATGATGGGCGCGCAAACGGTAGAAGATTTAAAATACGAATACTTTCCCGATTTAATAGTAAACACTCTGATTTACGTAGGAGGGTGCGCTTTGGTCGCTTCGTTCGTGCCCGCGCTTACGGCTTATTTGACGGCTAAATACGATTTTAAGCTCAGCTCTATAATATTCGTTTTATACACTCTTATGATGTGCATGCCCATAGTAGGCAATCAACCTTCGCAGCTCGCGTTTTTTAAAGCAACCGGGCTATACGATACTATGATAGGTATAATTTTGCAATGGGCAAGCGGCGCGGGAATGTATTATTTCGTTTTCTACGCGTATTTTAAGGGCGTGCCCGAAACTTATCGCGAAGCCGCCGGAATAGACGGCGCAAGCGAAACCAGAATTATGTTTTCGATATATTTCCCGCTCGCGATAAAAATGATTTTAACGGTGTTTTTGATTCAATTCGTTTCGCTTTGGAACGATTATCAAAACCCGCTTATATTCCTTCCCACTCAGCCCACTTTGGCAACGGCGGTATATTACATGACCAACCTTGCTTCGGGGACCCCGGAAGCCAAAGCTTTTGCCGAAGCTCCCGCAAAAATGGCGGCGAGCATGGTTTTGGCAATCCCCATCCTTTTGCTTTTTATATTCACCAAAAACAGATTGATGGGCGACGTTTCTCTTGGCGGAATTAAAGAATAATTTTAAGAGGTAAAAATGAAAAAATCCGTAACAAAAGTACTTATATTATGCCTTTCGGCAGCGCTTACCGCCACCGCGGCGGTCGGGGCTGTTTCGCTGGGCACGGCTTCCGCAACCGAAGCTTCGATTTCTTTTTCGGACTTAGCCGAAGTTTATTCGCTCGGAACGAAATTGCAAATCCCTTCGGACGCTTCCGTTTCTTACGGCGGCGAAACGCGCGCGGCTGAAAACTGCTATCTCGTAACTCCCGGCGGCAGCGCGCTTTCGGGCAAAAGTTTTACGCTGAACGACGCGGGCGAATACACTCTCGTTTTAGAAGCCACGTTCGGCGGCAAAAAAGTTTCGGCTGAAAAATCGTTTAAGGCGCTTAAAGAATATTACACTTTAAGCAACAGTGCTTCTTCGGTTTATTACGGCGAATTAAACAACAGCTACAAGAAAAAAGGCATGAATAACGGCGTCGTTGCCGAACTTACCGAGGGCGCCACTTTAACTATTTCGGAGCCTATTAACGTCTATGCCGATAAAAAAGTAGATTTATTAACGTTCAACTTAATGAGAATGGACGCTTCTATAAACTATTTGAGCATTAAAGTCGTCGATTGTTACGACCCCGAAATAGAAATCGATATACAATATTGGAAAAGAATTAACCAAGAAACGTATTTGAAAGCGGGCGCGAAAGGTAGCGGGCTTATAGGGCTCGTGTCCGACGATAACGGGCAATACTCGATAGGCGGAAACAACTATTCGAGGGGTATATTCGGTTCGGATACTCGCGGCAACAGAACCCAAAACGGCAACTACAATAATATAACCTTGTCTTTCGAAAACACGGAAGACGGCAAAATAAGAATATGGACGAACACGCCCGAGCACGAAGTTAATCCGGACGGCGACGATAGGCTGGTAACCGAAATAAACAACGATAAGTTATACAGCAACGCGTTCCCCGGCTTTACTACGGGCGAAGTTATCGTATCCATAACAGCAACGGGCTTTAACAACGTTTCTACCGCTCGCGTGGAAATAGGCAATATCGACGGCAGAAAGAACGCGGAACTTAATACTTTCGGTTCTTACAGCGACGAAAAAGCCCCCGACATTAAAGTTAAAAACGAGCAAGATAACGTTATAGTGGCGAGCGCGGCAACCAAAGTCCCCGAAGCTTACGCCTTAGACGCAAGCGGGATAAGGGGCGACGTAGATTACACCGTTTGGTATAACTATTACGACCAAGCTTCTAAAAAAGCTTTAAACGTAACGGACGGCAAGTTTACGGCAACTAATCTCGGCACTTACACCGTAGAATATCGCGCGGAAGACGTTTACGGCAATAAATCGACCAAGCTTTTCGATTTAATAGCCGAAAAAACCGCGAGCGAAGGTATTTCGTTTAACGTCGAAGAAATAGGCAGCGCGGAAATCGGTTCTTCGGTAGACCTTTCGAATTACACGATCGCTTCCGTATGCAAAAAGCCTAGCGTTAAAATAACGGTAACCACTCCCGGCGGAAAGTCTGCCGATATAACTTCAACGGCAAGCGCTTATAATCTCGAAGAAGTAGGAACTTATAAAGTTACTTATTCGTATTCCGATACTTATTACGAAGGCTCTTACGACGCGTTCTTTTCGTCGGTGGCGAGCGATAAACCCGTTTTCGAAAAGAGAAGTATTCCCGCGCCCGAATATTATATAGCCGGCGCTACTTATTCCGCGGAAACGGTCAACGCTTATTTATACAAAGGTTCTTCTAAAGCGGCGGCTTCGGTTCAGGCTTACGCCTGTTACGACGGCGGCGCTTACGAAAGCATAGACGCTACCGAATTCACCGTTAAAAAAGGCGCTTCTACCGTCAAATTGAAATTCGTTGCGGATAACAATCAAAACGTGTTTATCGAAAGCGACGAGATTAAAATAGTAGACGTAAACTACGGTACTTCCAAACTCGACGTAACGAAATATTTCGTAGGAGATTTCGGCGGCTCTTCCAAAGAAGATTACACCGTGTTTACTTCGGATAAAAGCGGCACGGCTTCGTTGAAATTTATCAATCCGTTGTTGCTTTCCAGATTTTCCGTTTCGCTTAACGTAGCCGCAGACGAGCAGCTCGAAGGCGTAGATTTAATTTTAACCGATTATTACGATAGATCCAATCAAGCGGTAATTTCGTTAAATGGCGGCGACGCGGAAGCTAAAGAAGTTTCGGTAAACGGTTCTTATTCGGCTCTTCCCGCAACTTGGAAAGGCAAAACTTACGACGTTTCTTACAGAAACGGCTTCGTTTACTTCGATACGATGGCTGCCCCCGCGGACTTCGGATTTACTTCGGATAAATGCTTGTTCGAAATAAGCTTCCGCTCGGTTTCGAAAGGGTTTAAGTTTAACCTTTCGTCTATTTGCAACCAATCTTTCGGTAAGCAATACGGCGACGAAGTAAGACCTTTGATTTCGGCAAATCTTCCCGAAATAGTCGTTCCCGTTAACTCCGAATACGTAACGGATATTCCTTTGTTTATCGACGTTTTATCTCCGTCGCCCGCTAAAAAATGCTCGGTTACGGTTAACTTTACCGAGTTTAACGATTCTTCCGTTAAATATTTTAGCGACGTTACCGGCAAGCAGATGAACAGGGTAAGCGCAAGCGTTAATTACAAAATTAAATTCACCGAATACGGCTGTTATACTCTCACTTATTCTTATACGGACGGCTCGGGCAGAACGGGTAACTTGCAACAACTCGTGTACGTATACGATTTAGTTGCTCCTTCCATTCGCTTCAAAAAACAACCTAGCGGCGTCGTGGGCGTGCGCGTAGGCGAAACGGTAACTCCGTTGGAGGTCGTAATCGAAGACAACCTTACCGCTCTCGAAGACATAACCGTTTGGACCGTCGTTTACGACGAAAGAGGCAGATTTATATGCGCTTCTACCGAAGGTTCGTTCGTTTTAACCGAAAAAGGAAGATATACCGTCTATATTCATTGCAAAGACCAAAGCGGCAATACCGCCGGCGTTAGCTACGACGTTTATGCGGGGTGATAACGAGATATGAAAAAATTTATATGTTTTTTATTAATTGCAACTATGTTTGTTTCTTTGTCCGCGTGCGGCAAAAAGCCCTCTAGCGGCAGTACCGGCGGCGGAACGGTGGACGTTCCGGATCCCGTCGAAACGACTAGCAACAGATACAACGGCGATTCGACTAAATGGACGGCTACGCATTGGTTCGAAAGCACCGAAAAAAGCGGATACATCGTTAAAGACGGCTTTTCGGAATATAAAATTCTTCTGCCCGAATTAACTACTTACACGACCTATGCGCGCGACGAGCTTATAAGGTTCTTCGGCGAGGCTACGGGCGTTACTTTGGCAACCGAAAGCGATTCTTCTATCAAGCATACGGCAAGCGCGAAGTATATTTCGCTCGGCGATACCAACGCGTTCAAAACCAGCGGGCTTTCGGTCGATAAAAACGCTTTAGGGCGCGACGGCGTAAGAATTTTAACAAAAGACAACACGATTTATATCGTAGGCGGAACGGATAGCGGCGTGCTTTACGGCGTATACGATTTCCTTAAAATGAATTTCGGCTTCGAAGTTTATTATAAAGATTGCTACGATTTGGATACCGGCGTTAAAAACGTAAAACTTCGCGATTACAACGTTACGGATATTTCGGATATTCCTTGGAAGGCAAGGGTAGGTATATTGCAATGCGAATCTCAGGATCCGGACGATTTCATGTTCGCTTATCGCATGCGCACTATGGACGATCTCGAAGATATAATGTTCCTTATCCATGAAGAATTGGGTAATCAATATTCTAAATCCGATAAGCTTCATAACAGTTTGTATTATTTGCCTAAGGCGCAATATCTCGAATCCGACCCCGAATTTTATTCGACTAAGGGCGAACAGCTTTGCTACACCGCCCGCGGTAATAGCGAAAAATACGAAAAAATGGTCGATATATGCGCCCAAAAGGTAGAACAATCGCTCAGATGGTATACCAAAGATCAATACCCGATTATGAACACGGTTCATATCGGTATCATGGATAACTGGCAAAGCTGCGAATGTAGCGCGTGCAAGTCGTTCGCGGCGGCTCATAACAACGCGGAATCCGCGGCGGTGTATAAATTCGTTCAGGATATGGCAAGAAAAGTAGTCGATTGGATGAACTTGCCCGAAAACGAAGAATATAAACGCGACGATTTGCAGTTTACTTTCTTCGCTTATCAATGGACGCTAAAACCGCCTTTTGAAGTTAAGGACGGAAAAGTTATCATCGCCGACGACATCGTTCCCGACGACGACCTTATAATCAAGCCTTTTAACGCGTTCAGCTCTTTCGACTTCGGCGTTCGTATGGACGATCCTACCAATGCGGAGCAAATCGAATACGCTACTCAGTGGGCGCAATACGTTTCGGACGGTTGGTCTTGGACGTACGGTTGTTTCTTCAACGATTATTTCTGTTTCTATGATCCTTATACTTTCTACGAAGATTATTATAAATGGCTTTACGAGCAGAAATATCAATATACATTCGCGCAGTTCCACAGCCGTCAGCGCGGCGCGGACAGCGGTTTCTATACGCTCGCGAATTATATAACTTGCAAACTAACTTGGGATAGCTCGCTTAGCACGGCGGATCTTATCGACGACTTTTTCAACGCGATGTATTCCGACGCGGCAGACGCCATGAAAGAAGTTTTCCAAGAATGTAGATTATGGTTTGCCGAAGCGCACGAAAAAGAAGGCTGGGGCTGGAGTGCAAATCAGCTTCAACCCACCAACAATTCAAGTCTTATATCTTTAGGGTTCGTTAATACTTTGTTCGGAAAGCTGGATAAAGCTTACGAAGCCATCGAAAAATATAAAAAAGACGAAGCTACGCATTCGAAGCTTAAAGAGCATATCGATATAGAGTGGCTTTTCCCGGCAAAATGCGCGATATCTTTGTATTCCGATAAATACGACGTAAGCGAGATTAAAGTTAAATTTAAATCGCTTTGCAGTTCGCTCGGAATAACTAAAGTTTCGGAAGGATCGGGTATCGAAAACTTCGTCGATACGTTTTAAGGGGTAAATATGAAAAAGAAAAGCATAATTATAGCATTATCGTTTTTAGTGGTGCTTTGTTTAACTTTAGCGGCTTTAACGGGTTGCGGCGTAAGTACTAATCCGACCAATCCGAGCGGACCTAGCAGCTCTAACGAGCCGTCGCAAAGCACGGAAAAAGATTTAACCTTAACTAAAAACGCGGTCAACTTGGTTTACGGCGAATCCGCCGTAGTAATCGCTAAGTATAAAACGGTGGCGGGCAAAACGCTTACGTGGAGTTCTTCTAACGAAAGCGTTGCCGTCGTCGAAGACGGCGTTATTACGTCGGTAGGGCTTGGCGACGCAGTCGTAACGGCTAGCTACGGCGAACAAAAGGCTACTTGTTCCGTCACGGTAACTTACGGCGAATTCCAGCCCGTGCTTACCGTTGAACGCTTAGGCTCCGAACTAACTCTTCTTAAAAACGACGTTTACGAATTATCTTCGAGCGTTTCGTTTAACGGAAAAGTTTATCCTTGCGAACTTACCGCCGATATAACCGACCAAACGGTCGCTTCTTTTGCAAACGGCAAAATAACCGCCTTAAAGTGCGGCGAAACGCAAGTAAAGTTAAAAGGCGTTTGGAATAATTTCGATACGCCGCTTATGCAAAAAATTTTCACGCTAACAGTTATCGAAAACGACGTAACTATGTATATGACGGTCGAAAAGGGCGGCGAAGAAACTGTTTCCGACGAAGTTTTGCTTTACGTAACCGATTATTTCGAAGGCGTAAATTATATCAATCGGGCTGCGGTTAAATTCGTTGTAAAAGAAAACGGAACCGAAAAAAACGGTAATTTAGCCTTAACCGAAGGCGAAGGAATAGTTACCCTCGGCGAAAACGGAACAATAATCGCTCAAAAAATCGGCGAAGCTCTTATAACCGCCGATTATCAAAACGAGGGCGGCGTTACTTATACCAAAGAATTAAAAGTAAAAGTAGAATGCCCGGTGGTCACTTACGATAAGCACGTCGAATGGACGGACGAAACCTTAAAGAGCGTTACTTCTTATTTCGGCGAAGAGGCTTATATCTTGTATGCGAAACAAGGTTCGAAAGAATTAAAGCATACTAAGAAGCAGCTTATAGGCGTCGTTTTCAACGGCGATCAAACCGAAGCCGTCGAAGTTCAAACAAATAAGGGCGGATACGTTTTCGAAGATATTTACGGCTGCAACGCGGTATTAACGACCGAAAACTTCGTTTCCGAATTGACGCTTAGCACGCAAGTTAAAGATAAATATTACGCTATTAACGACGATATAGGTACTGCCGATAAACCGATCGATTTGAAAGATCAAAAGAACGCGACGGACGCGGCTTGCTTCTCCGGTACGTTCGACGGGCGCGGTCATACCGTTTACGCCGGCACTTACGAAAACGGAATATTCGGCGGCTACGGCTACGGCGCGGTTATTAAAAACACCGAATTCGTTATTACTTTCAAGTCGGATAACGCAAACGGGCTGACTTCCGATAAGGGCAGATGGGCAAAAGTTCCCAAAATGAACGCCTTAATCGAAAACGTTCATATAGTAACCACCAACTTCGGCGAAGGCAATCACGTTATGTCCACGCTCAGAGTAGAGCTTTTAAAAATGAAAGACGTTTTGGTCGAAGTTAACGGCGTCGAGAATATTGCCGATTTCGACGGAAGGGATAACTTAGGCGTGTTGTTCGAAATAGACTTCGGTTATCAAGAATTGATGAACGGAAACGCCGCTCTCGAATGTTTCGATAACGTGCGTGTCGTCGTAGATAAATTCTTGCCTATGGCAAACGGAAGGAATTGGAACGATAGGCGCTTCCTTAATTTCGCCGTCAACGACGAAAAACAGTTCGGAACTATTACCAGAAAATCTACGAATCGCGATAGTTGCGGATATTGCGTCGTTACGGAAGTTCAATATCACTCCGATTGGCTTAGCGAAATGGAATACGCTGTAGATTCTACTCAACCCGACGGATACGAATACGCAAATTGCATATTTTTCTGTTACGGCTTAAAAAGACTAGACAACGGCGGAATTTATCGTTATAATACAATACAAGAACTTAAAAACGACGGCGTTACGCAGGTCGGTGATTGGATTGTCGATTAAAATGGAAAACAAAACAGTAATTAAAATACGCGCCCGCGTAAACGGGCGCGTAAAAATCCGAATAGAGCCTAAGCAACCGCTTAAACAATTAAAATTTACTGTTAAAAAGGGCGGAAACGTCCTTTTTAATTTTAATTTCGGCGCGGCAAAAGAGCCTTTCGAAAAAGATTTTTGCATAGAAAATCCCCTTCTTTGGACGCTTTCTTCCCCCGAACTTTACGAATATTTTGCCGAATCGGTTTGCGAAAACGGGCAAGCCGAAAATCTTTCGGGCAGATTTGCTTTCCGCGAAATAAGCAAAAACGAAAAAAATATTTTGCTTAACGGCAAGCCCGTGTTCATTCGCGGGTTTATTCGCGGAGCTAAGGCGCACGACCATGCCAATTTGCTTAATCTTCCTAAAAAAGAATTTTATTTAAAAAATCTTAGAGCGGCAAAAAAATACGGATTCAACTTCGTAAGGTTTCACTCGGTCGTCCCCGAAGACGAGCTTTTCGAAGCCGCCGACGAAGTGGGTATGCTCGTTCATATAGAGCTTCGCCCCCCGCACGATATTTACAATAATCTCGAAGAAATGGTCACGACGGGCAAGGCTATCGTTCCCGAAGACTTTTTAAAAGAAACTATAGACAGGTGCTTTAATCACCCGTCGCTGTGCGTTTATTGCATAGGCAACGAAATTAAGCGCGCAAGCGCGGCGGATATTGCCGCGGTCAAGGCGATTATCGATGGGGAAGACGGCACCAGATTGTTTTTGGATACCTGCGCTTGGGGCAAAAATAACAGACCTAACGTCGATTTAGACGTTCAGCATTTAAGTTATTATTTCCCTTACGGCAAACACGCCGCCATGTACGACGATACCGATAATTTGTTGGTCGTGTCTTCGGACGACGGCACTCCGCTCGTATCCGAAGGCGAAAATTCGGAAATAATCAGAAGTTTATATTTTAACGTTCCGCTAATCGCTCACGAGGTCTGCCATTACACGGCTCTGCGCGACTTTTACGCCTTAAAAAACAAGTTCGAAAAGTCAAACGTTCCCGCGCCTTGGTGGGTTGGCGAAGAAATTAAAATGATAGAGGCAAAAGGTTATAAAGAAGTTTTTGCCGATATGTATTCCGCAAGTAAAAAATTCCAGTTTGAATGTTGGAAAACGGCTTTTGAAGAAATGCGTTCGAGCAATCTTTTGGGCGGATTTCATTTTCTTCAGTTTTCGGACACGGACGCTTACGAAAACTCTAACGGCGTAGTCGATTGTTTCGACGACGAAAACGGCGTCGATCCCGAAAAGTTTTTGCGTTTTAACGGCGACGGAGTTTTGGTCGCTAAGCTCGACTCGCGCTGCTTTTTCGCGGGGGACGAAGTAACCGTTCCTATAATTTTTTCTAATTTACGCGAAGACGAAACAAGCTTTGCCGATTTTTCGTTCGAACTTTTAAACGGCGAAAACGTAGCGGCTTCAGGCAAAATGAAGAATTTAGACGTTTCGCGCAAAGGTGTTAATCTTATATGCAAAATACGCCTACGCTTGCCCGAAAGCGTTAAAAACGCGCAGCTTAAGCTTACCGCTCGCTTAAACTCGGGCGAAAAAACTTACGCCGAAAACGCTTGGACTATTTGGGCGTTCGAAAAAACCGCGAAAACTTCTTACGCCGAATTTACTTCGTTCGAAAGCGAAAAATCGCTCATAACGGACGACGTTTCCCGCGCGTTTAGCGGTTTAGAGCAAGGTAAAAACGTTTGCCTTGTGTATCGCGAAAAGTTTACCAGACATCGCGCGGGTATGAGTTTGGAACGCCCGAACTACGCTTTTAAAGCAAGCTGGAACAGATTTAAACCGGTCATTTGGGACAGGGGAACTAACTTCGGCGGGCTATGCGACGAAAAAACGCTTAACAAACACGGCTTCCCGTGCGAAAAATATTACGATTTCAACTTCGGAATAATCAGCGAAGACTGCGATAAAATCATTTTAGACGATTTCCCCGTCAAACCCGACGTTTTGGTTCGCGGAATAGATAAATCTTCGCGCGATAGGTTCGACGCGTATAAAGATTGTTACAATTTGCCCGAACTTATGTACGATCGCACTCTGCGCGATTACGGATATTTGTTTTCGGTTAGGGTAGGCAAGGCTAAACTTTTGGTTTGCGGATTTAATTTAACCGGATTAAACGATAACGAACCTTCGTCCGTAGGAATGGCTGATTTTATAAAGAATTATTTAATCTCCGCAGATTTTGCCCCCGAAAGCGAAATTTCGCTAAACGATTTAAAGGCTTATATGCAAGAATGTGCCGGGCAGCCCGTAAAAGAAAGAACGATGACGCAGTTTTGGGCGTTGGACGACGCTCCCGTGGAAAGCCCCGAGTTTTGGCGCACGGCTAAAGAATATTTAAAAGATACTTAATTAAAAACGGCGCGTAAAAAAAGTGCGACGTCGAAAAATGGTAAATATTTTAATAAAAAACATAATTTTATATATTTACATTCGATTTAATTCGGTGTAAAATATAGCCGTAATATTTAATTCCTCGGCGAAATAAATATTAAAAAATATTTTAATAAATTTTATATCCGATAAAATTCGGGAAAAGGAAGAAAAATGGTTGATTACAGTGTGAACGACAAAATGTTCTGGCAAGACACGCAAAACAAAAACAAGTATATCTGGCGTTATGAAAACAATCCGCTTTTCGATCTCGAAAACAGCGAATTTTGGCATATTTACAACAGCGCGGTCGTTATTAAGGACGGAAAATACATAGGTGTTTTCCGTTGCGAAGATAAAACCGGCAAGCCCGACTTATTTATGGGTTATAGTAAGGACGGAATAAAATGGGATGTCGAAACCGAGCACATCGTTTTTTATAACGCGGACGGCAGTATCTTTACCTATCCGTATGCTTACGACCCGCGCGTGGTCGAAATAGACGGGGTTTTTTATATAATTTTCTGCGCCGATATTCAAGGACCTAATATTTATATCGCGAAAACGGTTGATTTTAAGCGTTTCGATATGATTCCCACCGGGTTTATGCCTTTTAACAGAAACGGCTCGTTGTTCCCGGAAAAAATCAACGGCAAATATATCATGCTTTCGCGCCCCCATCCCTGCGGAACTTCTTACGGCAACATTTGGATAAGCGAAAGCGAAGATTTAATTCATTGGGGCAACCATAAGCTTTTAATGAAAAACTTCTATCTCGGCGATAACTATTGGGAAAGAATTAAAATCGGTGCAGGTCCTATTCCCATTAAAACCGAACGCGGCTGGATCCTTATTTATCACGGCGTTCAAGCCACTTGCAACGGTTTGTGCTATAGCTTCGGCGTCGCGCTACTCGATTTAAACGATCCTTCTAAAGTTTTAAAGCGTGCGGACAGATACCTTCTTACTTCCGAAAAAGACTATGAAAAATGCGGCTTTACGCCCAACGTTTGCTTCCCTTGCTCCGCTCTTTGCGATTCTAAGGGGCGCGTAACCGTTTATTACGGCGTTGCCGATACCAATATGGCTGTGGCGTTTACCACGGTCGATAAACTTTTGGAATTCGTGGATAAATACAATAAATAATTTATCCGTTAAAAACACAAAGATCAATTAAATAATATATTAAAAACGTTATCTCGTATGAAAAACTGTAAATTAAGGTATAAATCTCCCGCCGAAAGAACCAACGAAGGCTGGGAAAAATTCTCGTTGCCCATAGGTAACGGTTATGCCGGAGCAAGCGTGTTCGGCGGAACGGACGTAGAAAGGGTGCAATTCACCGCGAACGTTTTCGCAAATCCGTTTTCTTTAGGGGGCGTTTCGAATTTCGCGGAATTGTATATCGATTTTAACGACGACGCGAAAAATTACGAGCGCGGCTTGGATTTAAAAACGGGCGTGGCTTATTCTACTTACGTTTCCGATTTCGGTAAAACCGAAAGAGTTGCTTTTTTCAGTTATGCGGATAACGTTTTCGTTTATCGCGCAAGTTTCGAAAAGCAAAAAGATTTGCGCGTTTGGCTGGAAATTCCGTTTTTGGGCGCAAGAAGTCTAGAGAACGGCGGTAGAGAAGGCGAAGTTCTTAGTATGCCTTGCGGGCTTATCATGAAAGGCAGGCTCCCTTCGCGCGATTTGTTGTTCGAAGGGCAGCTTTACGCCGTGTCCGACGGTGAAGTTTTATCCGAAAACGGCATTATAACCGTTAAAAACGCGCGTGATTTGGTCTTGTTTTTCGTTTTGGATACTTCTTATAAGCTTTGCCCCGAAGCTTTTTCGCTTCATAAAGCGGTAGGCGAAAATCCGCACGAAAAAGTCGTAACTCGGTTAGAAAACGCAAAAAAATTAGGATATCAAAAGCTTTACGAAGGGCATTTAAACGATTTTTCGACTATAATGGATAGGGTGGATTTCGACCTCGGCGGTACGGATGACGGAAGAAGCACTTACGAGCTGCTAAATTCTTATCGAGAAGGGCGTTTCGAACCTTATCTGGAAGAAGTATATTATAATTACGGCAGATATTTGCTTATTTCTTCGTCGCGCAAAGGCACTACGCCCGCGTCGCTTCAAGGCGTGTGGACCGTTCACGATAAATCGCCCTGGGGTAGCGGATTTTGGCACAATATCAACATTCAAATGAATTATTGGCACGCTTTCAGTTCCAATATTGCCGAAGCTTTCGATGCTTATGCCGACTTTTTCGCCGCGTATTTACCCGAAGCGCAAAAAAACGCCGCCGAATGGATTGAAGAAACCAATCCCGAAAACGCGGGAGGCGATTGCGGCTGGATTATAGGCACCGGCGCGTTTTGTTACGAAGTAGAAGGCAAAAATCCGGACACTCATTCGGGCCCCGGAACGGGCGGACTTACCGCAAAATTGTTTTGGGACGCTTACGATTTTACTCGCGACGAGCGTTTTTTAAAGAAATACGCCTATCCCGCAGTGCACGGAATGGCTACTTTTCTTAAAAAAACGTTGAGAAATTACGGCGGAAGAATGCTCTGTTCGTTTTCGGCTTCGCCCGAACAAATCTTATCGGGCGAGTGGGTTAACGAGCACGAGCGTCAGCAATATTGGCAAACGGTAGGTTGCTCGTTCGACCAGCAGATGATTTCCGAAGTTTTTTCCGACGATTTAAAAATAGCCGAGGCGTTAGGCGTGCACGACCTAACCAACGATTTCGAAAAGCAGAATTTAGGCTTGCTCGACGCGATAAGGGTGGGGTATAGCGGTCAAATTAAAGAATACGACGAAGAAAATTTTTACGGCGAAATAGGCGAAGCAAAGCATAGGCATTTGTCGCAGCTTATGGCTCTTATGCCCGGCGAACAAATTACGAGCGATACTCCCGCCGCTCTAGACGCCGCGAAAATCACACTTGATTTCCGCGGAGATAAATCCACCGGTTGGGCGCTTGCTCACAGATTGTGTTCGCGCGCCAGAACGGGCGAAGGCAACCGCGCGTATAAGCTGTTGCAAAACTTATTAAAAGAGCGCACTCATCCCAATTTGTGGGACGTGCATCCGCCTTTTCAAATAGACGGCAATTTCGGCGCGACCGCGGGAATTACCGAAATGCTTTTGCAAAGCCATGGCGGATATATTTCGCTTTTGCCCGCCGTGCCGGACGCTTGGCAAAATATAAAAGTTAAAGGTTTAAAGGCTCGCGGCAATTTCGAAGTGGCGTTTTGCTACGAGCGCGGGCTTATAACCGAATGCGAAATAAAATCGGTTAAAGGCGGAAAAGTCGCCGTTTATTACGGCGGCGAAGTGGCGAACGTAGCCGTTGAATGTGGAGGCGAAAAAGTACCCGTCGAACGCGAAAACGGCAAAGTAATTTTCAAAACTACCGTAGGAAAAACTTATAGTTTGAAAGGGTTCGAAAAGCGCGTTAATCGACCTATAGCCCAACTTTTTGTTGCGGAATGGGCGCAAAACGGCGTGAAATTAAGCTGGAAAAACGACGGAAATTCTTATGACGTTTTTCGCGCGGTAGGAAGCTCGCTTAATTACGAGTTTATAGGTAAATCTAACAGCGGAGAGTATACGGACCGCGATTTCGGCGAGAGTAAAAAAGAGCGAATTACTTATAAGCTCGTTCTATCCGGCTCGGACGAAAAAGGCAGAGGCGCGGGCGCTTTGGCTGTTTTAAATCCCGCAAGCTCGCTCGAAAAAGAGAGATACGCTTACCGCTACAGAATGAACAATTTAAATATAAAAAAATAATGAATAATTTAAATATAAAAAAATAACGAAAAAATTTATAAGGGCAGTAAAATGAGAGAAAGTTTAAGTTTCCCTTCTGCGGGGCAAAGCCGAACAAAAGGCTATCCCGGGCAAATGATCGAATACACGATAAACGAGCAATTT